>JALWLO010000081.1 GCA_027084135.1 Campylobacterales bacterium
GTAATAGTGCGGAGAATAAAAATGGAAAAAATTAGCTCAATCGTAGTGAAAGCAGATCTTTATTTTTGAAAAATATATTTTTGTATAAAGATAGAATAGTATTGAAATGGTATTTTTTTAAAGATAAAATCATTCCTATAAATAAAATCAAAGAAGTCAGAAATATTTTAGTAGGTTTTTTTTGTATGAAGTTTACTTTGCTGGAAAGGCAGCCTTTTGATTACAACAGTATATGGGTAATTGTAAACGAAAGCATCATGGGCACAGATGAATATTTAATGTTAGAAAATGAGATAAAAAAACTAGTAGGAGGAAAATAAAATGAGTGCAAGAGAAGTAGCGACAATAGAGACCCAAAACCAAGAGTATACGATTTTGGACAGAAATATTACCTCGGATGAGATAGCTTTTTCATCTTTTAGCGGTATGATGGGTTTTGGAGAGGGAGAGAGGGTCAGGGCTTTACTTTTAACCTTCAGACTTGGCAATTTTGACAATAATTAGCGACACCGATATAATAACTTCATGAGTAAAAAAGATAAGCTTCTTAAAGAGATTGATGTACTAAAGGAGAAGAGGAAAGATTGGTTTAATGTTCTGTTTTGCGGTGAATTCGGGAGAGAAACCTATCTTTGTTTTGATACTTGGTATTATAGGTTTTTGGGGTGTTATTGCTGTTGCTTTATATTATAAATAGATAGAAACCGATTTAGAAGACAAACTTGATGAGTTGGAAAAGGAGAAGTGATGACGGAGATAATTGCATTAGCATTGGCAGTAGCAACTATAGGATGGATGATCTATATAGCTAAACACGACTCAACAACTTGGAAAAACAGTTAAGAAATTAGTTTTATTTTCCTCTCTTTTACTCACTACACTCAACATCACCGAGTCTTTTGATTTCGTCACAGCTAAAGCCTGCTTTTTTCCTTGCTTCGACATTGATATAAGCCTTCTTATCTTTTGCACGAGGGAGGGTTTTTGAGACGATATCGAGATATTTGGAGCTATCGATACCCTCTCTTTGGCAAGCCCACTTAAACCACTTATCACCCTTTCTGACATGATCGACCTCATCTCTTAAGATGATATCTAAGGCCTCTATCATCTCTTTTGCCATCTCATCCTTGTAGTTTTGGAGTCGTCTAATGATGAGCGGATTGGCATCCAATCCGGCAGCCTCCAAGTATCTCGGTACTACCGCCATCCTATCGATAAGTGTTAAGTTTTTCATAGAGATATCAAATAAAAAGGAGTGTACCTCAAACTCTCCATATCTGTAACCGTATCGTTTTAGTATCTCTTCGCACATCAAGAAGTGCGCTATCTCCTCCTCAGCTACCGCTATCCAATCATCATAAAAGGCTTTTGGCATATCGGTAAATCGATAGGCGTGATCGAGTGCCAGATCGATCGCAGAGTACTCTATATGGGCGATAGAGTGAAGGAGATAGGCTTTATCTTTGGTGCTTTTTAGTTGGCGTCTTTTAGGAAGCTCAGTAGCTTTTTTGATAATGAGAAAGTTGCTATATGAGGGGGAGTTGAAAACTTTCGGAGTAATTGAGCGCTCAAACGCTATATCTCCGGCACGGTACCTCTCTATGAATGCTTTAGTACTAACTATCTTATCTTGCGGGTTTGGGATTTGTAGTAGGTTTTCTAGCGTATGAAAAAATTCCATACGCCATTTTATCTAAAGCCATATTAACTTATGACATTTGTACTATTCGACTGTTACGCTTTTTGCCAAGTTTCTCGGCATATCGACATCATTTCCAAGTCTGATAGAAACTTCCAGTGCTAAGAGTTGGGTGATTACCATCATCTCAAAAAATTCACTCATCGGATGATCGGCATGTTTAGTTTTGATAAAATCGTCAGCCAACTCAAACTCTTCCGGAGAGATAGCAAGGATAGTCGCATCTCTGGCGCTTAGCTCTTCGACATTGCTTTTGACTTTGTCATAGTGGAGAGATTTTGGCATCAAAGCGATGGTAAAAAGCTCACTATCAGCCAGCGCAATCGGTCCGTGCTTCATCTCTCCCGCAGGATACCCCTCGGCATGAAGGTAGCTTATCTCTTTGAGTTTCAAAGCCCCCTCGAGTGCAAGTGGATAAAATATGTCCCTTCCGATATAGAAAAATCCATGTCCGTGAAGATATCTTTTAGAGAGTCTCTTTATCTTCTCATGCAGTCTATCCTCTACCACGACGGTTTTTGGGATATGTCTGATCACCTCTATTTCACCTTTAATCTCCTCTCTGCTCATCGTACCTTTGATATCGGCAAGATAGAGAGAGAGCATCCATAGTACCATCACTTGCGTTGCAAAGGCTTTCGTGGAAGCCACACCCTTTTCGATACCGGCTCTGGTTAATAGGGTACGATCCGCAATTCTCACGATCGAAGAGTTGTCAACATTGCAGATCGAGAGGGTTTTAAGACCCGCATCTCTCGCCATTTTGAGAGCTTCTAGCGTATCGGCAGTCTCACCGCTTTGGCTAATGACGATAAAGAGCGTATCTTTTTGCAAGAGGGGATCTTTATATCGAAACTCACTCGCTATCTCTACCGAAGTTGGTATCTTTGCATCTCTCTCAAAAAGATAGGCACAGGCTAAGGCAGAGTTGTAGCTGGTTCCGCATGCGCAAAACTGTATCCTCTCAATCCCTTCAAAAAAGCTCTTATCAAGCTCTTCAAACTTGATCTCCTCATCAAGTACTCTACCCATGATGGTATCGCTTAGTACCTCGCTTTGCTCATATATCTCTTTCTCCATAAAGAAGCGAAAGCCGCCTTTTTGAGCAGAAACTTTGTCGCCGATAAGAGGTTTTTTATTGAGTTCTTTCTTTGTCCCGTCATTATAGATCTCGATATTTCCAAGCGATGACCAGCCGTAATCTCCGTCATCAAGATAGATCACCTCTTTTGCCTTGCCTATAAGTGCGGCATCTGATGAGCCGAAATAGATATCCCCATTCTCATCATTTCCGACGATCATCGGTGAGCCGTTTTTGGCGAAAAATATTCTATCTTTGTCAACTTTGGTGATAAGCAATATGGCATAAGCCCCTTTGAGTCTTTTTACAGTCTCAACAAAGGCTTTTTTGGGATCTTGAAGCGTGTGATAGTACTTCTCAAACAGGTGAACGATCACCTCCGTATCGGTTTGACTGAGGAAGTTGACTCCCTCACTTTGAAGCTCTTTTTTTAACTCTTGATAGTTTTCGATGATGCCATTGTGTACGACATAGCTAAATTCTCCAAGGTGAGGGTGGGCGTTTAATTCGGTCGGCTTTCCGTGAGTCGCCCATCTTGTGTGACCGATACCCATACCTTGAGCGTTAGTACTAAAAGAGGCTGTTTTATCGACAAGGTTTTTAAGTTTGCCCACAGCCTTAAACGAGTTGATCTCATCCTCTTCTAAGATAGCGATACCCGCTGAGTCATATCCTCTATACTCAAGCTCCTTGAGTCCGTCTAGGAGTATCTCTTTTATATTATCTGATCCAATATATCCAACAATACCGCACATATCTCTTCCTAATATATTTTTAATTATTATAGATTTTTTTGATTAAATCTCTATATTTTTGTTAATTTTTTTATAACTTTCTCTTTGTGATTGCAAAAGTTTCCGTTTTTCTCTATCCAAAGGAGATTTCTGGCTCTCTTTTTGACAGTTTGTCTCTTGGAACTTGCACTATCTATCCCCATATCGTCAGAAACCGCTA
>JALWLO010000082.1 GCA_027084135.1 Campylobacterales bacterium
CATCTCAAAAAATATAAAATCAATTTTGAAAAAATCGTAATAAATGAAAATATTGCAACATAGGTTGCAGCTTTCTTGAGTGAAATAGCCTAAAATTTCTCTATCCAAAAAAATGAAAAAGGATGAGAAATGTTTGTAGAGTTTATGTTTGACAAAGAGACTCTCAAAAAGTTTAGCACACATACCGTCATAGCCGGTGTATTGATGCTGGCGGTAGGAGGTATCGGCATATTTGTACCTTCATTGATGTCATTGGTGGTGGTTGCGTTTTTGGGTTGGCTCTTTTTGGTCAGTGCGGCGGTACAGGGCTATATCACCTATAAAACATATAGCGGGTCATTTAGTGCGTGGTTGAAGCCTATATTGTCGTTGATAGTCGGAATACTCTTTTTTGTATATCCGATGGGTGGAGTTGCTGTGGTTGGATTGTTGTTAGCAACTTATCTACTGATTGATGCATTTTCAAGTTTTGGTTTCGCTATGGATTATAAGCCGCATAAAGGGTGGTGGATACTTATTGTAAATGCGATCCTATCGATCATTTTGGCGGCATTGATATTGATCGGTTGGCCGGTTACTTCGTTATTTTGGGTCGGTTTATATGCGGCGATCAGTCTGTTTTTTGATGGAGTTGCGTTGGTAACGCTTGGAATGAGTGCAAAAAAACTTGTAGAAAAAGAGTAAGGAGGATAGTATGGCAGTAGTTGGAGTACATAAAATCGAAGAGCTTTTTAAAAAAGCGGCTGGATTGCAGATCGGCAAAGAAAAGGTCAAAGAGATCAGCGACATCATAGATCAGAAATTTCACGATCTTTTGCTGATAGGCGAGGCAAACGCGAAATACAACGGTAGAGATGTGATATGGTATAGTGATCTTCCTTTGACAAAAGCCTTTAGAGAATCGATGCAAAAGTTTAAGGAGTTGGAAGAGGAGTTGGCACTCGAAGATGTGCTAGAACATATCAAGACACTCCCGCCTCTCTATGCGCTAGAGGTCGAACTCGAAGAGAAAACAGTCGATATCGTCGGTACACTTGTATATATCTTGGCAAATATCACAAAAGAGTTTTCAAAACATGACAAAGTCGTCTCGAGTGAAGACCTCAAGAGTGCCGAGCATATTTTAAACTTAACGATCTAACAAAACTTCGAGGGAGAGAATCTCCCTCTTGTAACTTCTTTATCTCCTATATATGTAGTACTAAAAATATATCTTTGTAATATTTATTTAACTTCTTGTATAATCTACCTAGTCTCATCGAAATCTAAGGGAGTGCTATATGGAGACCGTGATAGAGTATATATGGATATGTATCATTTTAGCTGGTATTATAGGGGCTATTGCCGGTTGGATATTTAGAGGGTGTAAGCGAGCTGTTAGCGATACTCCCGAAGAAGAAAAAAATATGTTCGTAAAGATGGATGATAGCCGCTATGATGATAAGCTCTATCAGGAAAATATCCAACTAAATATGAAACTCAGTAAAGCAGAAAATGAGTTAAAAGCGATGGAGTTGAAATTAAAATCACTCCAAGATGCGTATGCTTCAAAAGGTAAAGACTTTAGTGCCCATAGTTCGATAGTAGAGTCACTAAAAAGTAAATTGAGTGAGCATGAGAGAAGTTTAGAAGAGAAGCAGATAGCTATCGCTAAACTTCAAGAGGAAAATAGCCGACTAAAAGAGATGCTAAATCACTTTGAAGATGAAAAGAGAGCCTTGCAAGGTAAAATAGATGAGCTTGAGAAAAATATAAGCCAAAAAAATATCGCCCTTATAGAGCTTGAAAAGAAGCAACAAGTTTTAGATGAGTGTAAAAAGAGGGTAACAACCCTTAGCGAAAAACTGGAACTTGAGCAAAAGAGAGTTCAAGATCTAACGAACGATAACGCTTTACTGTTTCAAAAGATAGAAGAGGCGCCTCAAGCAAAGGAGACGATAGCTAGTACTAGCGTAACGGAAAAAGCGATAGGCAAAGAGCCAAAGCTGCTAAGAGCTCCACAAGGAGAAGCGGACGATCTCAAGCGCATAAAAGGGATAGGAGAAAAGATAGAGAAGGTTTTAAATGAGCTTGGTATTTTCCACTTTTGGCAGATAGCCCAGTGGAGCAAGGATGAGATTGATTGGGTCAATAACTACTTAGTCTTTTCCGGTCGTATCGAGAGAGAGAAGTGGGTCGAACAGGCAAGAGAGCTTCTCAATGAAAAAGATTCCGACGAAAATAGGATGGGAAACATCAAACTTAAAAGATATAAACACAAAAAGAAGTTGAGGAAGAAATAATTGATTTAAGGGCACCTCTAAAAACCCTAGACGCTTATAATGGGCTTTGCAGATGTAAGATTTTGCAAGAGGCTTTCAAGTCCTAGCTAAAGCTAAGATGAAGGAAGCATCTTGTGAAAGATTGCGTTTGCAAAGCCCACCCTGTGGGCATTACTAGCTTTGCCCCATACGGCGTTACACTTTCTCGACTTAGCTACGGCTAAGCCTTCGAAAGTGTGCCTTGTCTAGAACAAAGCTAGCAATGTTATGAGTATCTAAGGTTTTTAGAGGTACCCTTAATATTTGTTTGATTACAATATAAAATATGAATTTAAATAGATTTGCTTCGCTAACTGTTTTGTATGCTGAAGATGATATTTTTATACGACGAAATGGGCTAGAGTATTTGGCTCGCTATTTTAAAGAGACATATGAAGCAAATGATGGAATAGAGGCGTTTTCTATTTGGAAAGAGAAAAGACCAGATATAATCTTCACTGATATTAGAATGCCAAAACTCAATGGATTAGAATTTGTTACTAAAGTGCGTACGTACGATAAAAAAGTGCCTATTATAATTATTACGGCTTATACTGATACAGATTATTTATTGAAAGCCATTGATCTACAACTCATTAAATATCTAGTCAAGCCGATAACTCTAGATAAAATGCAAGAAGCTTTGTCTATGGCAGCTGAATCACTCTTGTCGGATAATACAAATATTATTGTATTGGATAATGAGTCATATTATGATCTTTTTAACAAAACCCTTGTTATTGCTGATAAGCTTATAAAGTTAACTCACAATGAGTTGTACTTTTTTGACTATTTGGTAAAAAATAGGCAACGCGTTGTTACATATGCAGAAATAGAAAATCTTTTATGGCAGTATGAAGGTATGAGTAAAGATGCTTTAAGAACGCTGATTTACGGGCTTCGTAAGAAAGTTTCGCTTACAAAGCCCGGTCGAAACTTTATAGAAAATATCTCCGGTATCGGATATAAACTTAAAGTTTATTGACTATTTTTCAGTTGCAATTAAAGACATATGGATATAGGCACCATCATTGCCGACTGAAGTTCCTACGGAGTATCTCCCTGTATAGGTATCTTGATATTTTTTCCAATGTATCTTATCATGGCTAATCCATACAGGATATTTAATGAAGTTTTTATCTATAAAGTTTGCATATACATATGTATCATCTTTGAGTTTTACATTGAGAGTTTGATTGATATCTTGTGTAAAAACATCACCTTTAATATAGATTTTGACAGGTACATTTGATCCTGCCGGGATAAAGAGGATGGATTTGCCATATGGCTCAAAGTCTCCTTGAC
>JALWLO010000083.1 GCA_027084135.1 Campylobacterales bacterium
CCATGAAGACAACAGCATCAAATACGCAGTGGTGTTCCTTTGATTTCATCTCCAAAAATCTTATTTAATCGTTTTTTTTCAGAAGGGTTCAACTCTTTGATGGAAACTATACCGGATTTATATTCATAATATCTAAGATATATCCCCTTTTTATCAATGACCCAATCACTTGGATATTTAGTTTCATCCTGTATTTTTATCATCTTCTTTATAGTAGAAGCGTTTAGATCATACATAGTTTTTCCATCTTTAATAATCCTTAATCTCACAATCGTATCTTTTTTTTCATCTCCTCTACCTAAAAAGGTTGACGGATCAGAAGATGTCATGATAAATTGATTGGTTGTTTTATCTAAATATACTCTTTGTACTACAATGGATGGGGATATTGAATTGTGTATGCTTGGACCATAAGCATAATCACATCCACTTAAATATATCATAGAAATTAAAAATAGCAGATATTTCATCTTGATATCCTTCCATACTCTTGAGCCTCTTGCTCTAAGTAGTTTTTAGATAGATTTGGTCCTCCGTTATAAAAATATATCGGAAAGAAAAATATACCCAACTTTTGTTGTTGGTAAGTATGTTTCTCCTCATGTCTGCCAAACAAGACATTTTTGTCTCCATAAGATCCTGTTTTAGATGGATATACATTGCGGTAAGAAATTGTATTTCCAAGTGTGATAGCTGTTCCATCTATCATAAATGGATTATCTAAAAATTGAAGAGCATTGTGTCCGAATTTCCATGTAGGTCTATTCTCTGATATGCCTAAAGCATACGATATATTTCCAGCTATATATCCACTACTGCCAAATATCAATCCCACAATAGTATTCGGCAATGCCCACACCTTTCCAACAATATCCAATATATCAGGATTGTTTTCAACCTTTGGTACTTCATACATATACCCAAACCCATCACTCATAGCACCGTTTAGATATTTATGGTTATATGCTACATCTGCATCATAGATTGTTTGTTGAGAAATTAGTAGCATCTCTTGGGTTGGTTGTTTGGTATCTGTTTGTCCAAAATCAGTCGTTATAGTCATTGTATAGCCTATATTGATATGTCCGTTTTCATCTTTGTTAAAGAGGTGCATATCTCCGTTTATTAAGCTTCCACCTGTTGCTATCAAACCTGGTGCAAATGATTGCCAAGGTCCGGGAGTCATGGAGGCAACCGAACCTACTACAACCAATACACCTCCGGTTATTTGGTCTGCATTATCTTGAATATTATGCACCACATTCTTATAAACCCTATCTGCACCATGTTTTATATCATTCCATCTATCAGATACCCAATGTCCTAATCCACTCAAAAAATACCCACTCGGATCAGTGAAATTGACCGGATTGTTCATCACATAGCTATATCTGTTATAGCTTTGTGTGAATGAGGGTGCTTGGATAAAAGGATCAGCACTTGTAAATCTCCCTGTTATTGTATCATAAATTCTACCGTTCATATGTATGATATCAGTCTCTTCTATCATCTCATGAGCTGTAAAGCCTCTGTTTGTAGTTTTTAGTCTCTCTATGAGAGTAGGGATGCGGTTTAGTTGTTCATTATAAGGGATAGCTCTAATAGTACCAAATGGAGTATAGCTTCTTCTATCTATGATCTTATGATCTTTATCTGTGATAGCGATGATATTTCCTATATTGTCATAGTGAAAGAAGTATATCTTTGGAGGGTTGATTTTATTGTTGATATCTCTTACTTTCAGTGCTATAAGTTTAGAGCCGAAGTAGATATAGTTTTTCTCTGTTGTGTAGTCTGAGTTTATGTTATCTTTATGACTCTCATAGAGTTTTCCTATGTAGTGGGTATAGCTTCTTTGGTTATTTGTCATCTTCTGATAGCGCTGCATAGAGGAGGAGTAGTCAAATGTGATCGTTTTAGAGTTTTGCGTGATGGAGGTAACTTTATCGGTAGGGTCATAGCTAAAGGTGTGTCTATCATCTTTTAGTAGGTTTCCGTTATTGTCATATATATATGTAGTAGCATTTACTCTATCTATCTGATGAGGCTTGTTATCTTTATAACTGATAGATAGTGAGTTTTTATCTGTGAGATTTCCAAGTGCATCATAGGTGTAGCTTAGATCTTTATCTTTAGTACTAAGTAGGCTTGAGTGGACTTCTACATCTGTGAGTCTATTTAAGTTATCATAGCTATACTCCTCTTTGAGTCCCTCATCCACTGCTCCTCCTATAATACATTTACAATCTCTATCCCTGTAAGGTGATAGTGATTGTAAATGTATTATAGGAGTGATATAATTAGTCTATTTTATAAAACCTTAATAAAAAATAAAAATGGAGTCTATTTTTATAAATAATATTTATGACTGGAGAGATAAGCTCTTCTCTCAACTCTCCACAATATCAACTAAGATTTTGCCGTTTTTCTTGATATCAAACATCTTTTTAGCAAACTCTCTACCCTTTTGGCTCATCTCTTTTTGAAGCCTCTTATCAAGCAGTATCGTTTTGAGTTTATGGGCTAAGTCATGAGCGTTTTTGGGCTCAAAGAGCAATCCGCATCTTCCATAGTCGAGGAGTTCGGGGATACCGACTATATCGCTTCCGACAACGGGGGTGCCTAGCATCAGCGACTCTTTGATGACGGTAGGTACGGCATCTCCGAGTTCCGGCGAGCAGTGGGCTAGTACTACGGAGCTTTTCATATACTTCTCTACCTCTTCGTAAGGTATTTGTCCGGTAAAGGTGGTTTTATCCGCTATACCGAGAGCGGCTGCTTGATTTTTGAGGTTCTCCTCCTCCTCTCCGCCACCGACGATGAGAAGTTTGAATGCTATTCCCTCTTTTTGGAGCTCTCCACATGCATCTATGAGATAGTTGATACCCTTTCTTCTGTTGAGCGTTGAGACGGCTATGATCTGATTTGGCTCCTTTTTCACTTCCCCGATCTCTTTGATCGGAAGAGGGAGATGGTAGATATGGATCTTATCTTTGATCGAATCAAACGCTTTTGGATAGAGGTTTTTGATAAACTCTACATTAAATTGGCAAACAGTGATGATCTTATGTGCCGCTTGAAACTTCTCTAAGAGATATATCTGGTCACGATAGAGATCGACTCCCGCATGAGAGTAGGTGATAAAGAGGGGCTTAGTACGAGAGTATTTACTAAAGATATAGGCAGCGGTTGCGGAGTAGTTTGACCAGTAGGAGATGACTCTATGATAGTGTTGATCTCCCATCTCATCCAAAAGTGTGAGTGACCATATCAAAGCGTAGAGAGATTTGATAAACTGCGTGTTTCCATACGCTTTGGACTCTTTGAGTATCTGCTTGACTTCATCGAAAAATTCACCCTTTGGGTATCTCCACAGTTTAAAAAGATTTTTGATGATTTTACTTTTTGGGTAGTTGATGACATGGATCTTTCCCTCATCGATGAGCTTTTTCCCCTCTTGAGGGATAAATTTCCAATACTCCTCATTGAGCGGCGTGATGGGGCATACATCTATCTCATAGCCGGCTTCTACCAAGATCTGCATATCGCGGGTGATAAAGGTAGATATATTTGATGGATATTTTTT
>JALWLO010000084.1 GCA_027084135.1 Campylobacterales bacterium
TTTCAGAAGTATCAACCTTTTCCATAGGAAATTTATGTTCACGGGCTACATGCTCGTGAGGTTATTTCGAGACACGTTAATGTTGTTCACATCAGGCCTTCTAGCCGCAGCAGCGTTCACGGGCTACATGCTCGTGAGGTTATTTCGAGACATTACACCTTTTTTGTCTGGTAAATCCTGATTTCCTTGTTCACGGGCTACATGCTCGTGAGGTTATTTCGAGACTCCACTATGCAAATGCGTTTCGCATACCCTTGTCAAAGTTCACGGGCTACATGCTCGTGAGGTTATTTCGAGACATCTCTGGAGTTTGTTTTTTAACATATTGTAAAGTTCACGGGCTACATGCTCGTGAAATACTTATTTTGTTAGTGCTATTTGTTTATTGTGGTTTAATGCAGTTAGATACTTGATAGTACGAAAGTAGAGTGCGGAGTTATGATATGGATTTTATTTACAACTTTCTCGCTATGGTTAAGGTAGATATGTCAAAGATACTATCTTTTGTTTTGATTATCTCAAATCCCACACTTTGTAGCTCATCTTTAAGCTCATCCAAGGTGATGAAGTTGTCTATGGAGTTTGGCAGGTAGTTGTAGGCGTTGTAGTTTTTTGAAAGGATTCCGCCGATGATGGGTAGGACTCTTTTCATATAGAAGTCTCTAAGGTGTGCGGCGATTGAGTCGGTCGGTAGCTTCATGAACTCCAGTATCACCAAAACACCGCCTCTTTTAAGTACTCTATGAAACTCCCTCAATCCATTCTCTCTGTCAACCACATTTCTAAGTCCGTATGAGATACTCACGATATCGGCTTTGGCATCTTTTGAGGGGATATCTTTCGCCTCACCTAGGATAAAGTCAGCCTCTATTCCCTTTTTTTGTGCGACTTCCAGCATATTTTTTGAGGGATCGACTCCAACAATCTTTTTGAGATCTACTCCTTTTTCTTTGGAGATCTTTGACCAGTACTGACACATATCCCCCGTACCGCATGCCACATCTATCACGAGATCCAACTCTTTTTGAGAGAGGATATCCAAGGCATTTTCGCAAGCATCTCTTCGCCAACTCCTATCTACGCCGAAACTTAGTACTCTATTTGCCACATCATATGTCTTTGCGATCTCATCGAACATCGAGACGATTTTTTCTTGTTTAGTCAATTAAGCTCTCCTATATTTTGCTAATGCTTTTGGGATAAGTCTTCTCAATCTCTCTATCCTATGCCTATCGCTTGGGTGAGTAGATAGGAACTCGGGCGGTTTTCGCTTTCCTCTTGATACTTTCATCATATTGTACCAGAGTGTGATGGCTTGGTTTGGATCGTATCCAGCTTTTGTCATGAGATAGAGTCCTATCTCATCAGCTTCATACTCAAACTTTCTGCTAAACGGCAATACTAAGCCGATACCCTCGAACTGTCCGTAGGCTTTTCTGATAGCACTTGAGTATTTCCCTCCGCTGATGGTTTTTGCCGCAACTGCGGTTCCAAGCCGACCAAGCTGTACCATCGTCATTCTTTCCGCACCGTGTCTGGCTATGGCGTGGGCAACTTCATGACCGATAACCGCTGCTAGTTGATCTTCATTTTGGATCACCTTAAAGAGCCCTTTATAGACAAAGACTTTTCCTCCCGGTAGACAAAAGGCGTTTACCACATCTTTATCTATGACAAAAAACTGCCACTGATATCCCGGTATATTTGCAGCCTGAGCGATTCTCTGTGCTACTACTTGTAGGACGGCGTTGAGTCTTGGATCACGGCTTATAGGCTCATGTTGCAGTATCTCTCTTGCCGCTTGGTAACCCATCTGAAGCTCTTGTTGAGGGGAGAACATGATAAGCTGTTTTCTATGGGTATAAGGGGTTTTGGCTAGGCAACCGACAAAATAGAAAGATATAAAAGAGAGTAGTAAAATATGCCAAATTTTTTTCATTTTTCACCTCTTTATCATATTAAGATAGTTTGATTATATCTAAAAAATGTTAGCAGAAGATTTCAATAACTTATGAGACTTTTTATTGATAACGCTTTTTAGTCGATTATAAGCGTTTTCTCTATTTAAAATGATTCTATTTACGGCTCTGTTTTTCGTGATCGTATCATTTTGAGAGTGTTTGATATAGGATATTTGCATGAGTGATATTTTGGATATATCGTTATACTCCTCAAGATCATGATATAATGCATCTAAAAGGGCGGTTGGTTTGGAGAGATTTTTATTGGTACCCTCTTTGGTGAGTTTGATAAAGGTAGAGAGTTTGAAAACCGCTCTCTTGATCCTCTTATAGCTATAGATATCGTTACAATCTTCATACTTTTTGAGTCTCTTTTTGAGCTTTTTATAAGCTTCTTTGAGTCTCTTTTTGAGATATTTGTCGATAGTGAGGTTCTGTTTACTGATCTGGATATTGTTCTTCTCTTTTAGGAGAAGTTGGTATTGATCAAAGATGATATTAAACTCTCTTGTCTGTAATTGGTGCAAAATATTGTGTGAAGTTTGGGAGATCTTTTGCTGGATAACTTTTTGGAGTTTATCGATCTCATCGCTACTAAGTATAAAGTCTAGACTGTTGATCTGCTCATAAATATTGTAAAGATGATCAAGCTCTTTTGATTGACGATAGAGCTTTTTGATATATGGATAGATACTTTTATAGAGAGATTTGCTCAAAAGATCTTTGAAAGATTTTAAAAGCGTGAGGTTTTGGTAGAGATAACTTTTGTAACTTTGCAAATCTTTCGAGTTGATAAAGGCTTTATCGAGTAAATTTGCTCTCATATTTAAAATATTTTGCATTTGTCGGTAGAGGAGCACCCTTACAGCATCGGCATAAAAGAAGTTCGGTTTGATCAAATCGCTCATTTTGTTTTGATTTTTGATCTCTGAAAAGATCTTGTATATCTCGTAATTTTTCGGTAGTGACTCCTGTTGTAGCACGATATTTGCATCACAGTATCTTTGAGAGTCGGTGATCTCTTTGATGATATATTTTTCCAATATCTTCGGTAGTGTTTGATCCTCTTGTTCAGCGAGATAGAAGGTCAATACTTTTAATTTATCGTTTGGTTTTTGGTAGTTTTGGAGAGTAAATCTTTTCCCCTCTATCTCAAAAAGCGTGTTCTCCTTCTTGATGATAGATCCGATCCTTTTTCGTTTTGCTCTTTTGTATCTCTTTTTATCTATCTTTGTTGTATTGACTTTGAAGGTCTCTCTATGTCCTTTCTCTTTTATCCTATAAAACTCTCTTTGTTGGATATTTTTATATTTTGTCTTTTTACAGAGTTTGATTTTTGTGAAAAAGAGAGAAGAGTTATATCTGCTATGTGGAATCGTATCTACAAAATCGTAGATATCATCATTCACGAGAAACCTTTTTGTCTCCATAAAAATTAACCTTTTTTCTTTCATTATACTTAAAAAGTAAAAGATAGTTAAATAAATGAGAAATATTATACCAC
Organism: Campylobacterales bacterium; assembly: GCA_027084135.1. Taxonomy (GTDB): domain Bacteria; phylum Campylobacterota; class Campylobacteria; order Campylobacterales; family QNZT01; genus QNZU01. The sequence continues at coordinate 3,466 of JALWLO010000084.1, forward strand.
AAATCGTGGAGTTTTTTTCATTTTGTTACATTTGCTTATTTAGGATTTGGGATTTGGGATTTGGGTTAGAGAGATGAGATGCCGTCGATAAATTGTCTGATGATCGGATTTTTAG
>JALWLO010000085.1 GCA_027084135.1 Campylobacterales bacterium
ACATATTACCCGTACTTTCACCAAGCTCTATCATGGCGATGGTGACATCACCGAACTGATGTTTATATTTCAAAAACGCCTCTGTTAAACTCTTACCTGCATTGAGATCCTCATCGATCAGTAAAAAGATCTCCTTTAACTGCTTATCGGTTGTAGCCTTACCCGCCTCTTTGATAGCATCATGGATCGAAATACCGGCATTTGTCATAACGGCAAGCTGCCTAAAAGCTGCAATCAAGCTCTCCACTTTGATCCTCTTTTGAGATTTACCAAAAAGTTTCTCTTTAAAATCTTCCAGCGTATCTTCGAGAGGAGCAGCAACTTCATGTGCTCTTAAGATCGTTGATCCCGGTATTTTAGCTTGTGCAATCGCTATTGCATCTCTTCTGGTTTTTGCTTTGAAAACCACCTTATCTCTTTTACCTTTATGTATATAACTTACTTCAAAATAACCTGTCATGATTTCGCCACCCTATAAACTTCTTCTATACTTGTTCTGCCGGCAATTGCTCTCATGCCTGCATCTTCGAACATCGTTACAAATCCATTCTCGAGTGCATACTCGAGCATATCCTCTTTAGACTCACCTCGCGCAATCATTGATGCGAGATGATCATCTATTACTAGCACCTCTGATACCATCTCTCTACCGCTGTAACCTGTATTCATACATTTATCGCACCCTTTTGGTTTATAAAACTGATATTGATCCGGTAAAAATTTTGCAAAATCTCTCTTCACCTCTTCATTGATCTCTGTTTTGACTTTACAGTGAGGACAGAGTTTTCGAATCAGTCTTTGAGCCTGAATAGCTACAAGAGCTCCTGAAACCAAATATGCCTCTATGCCCATATCGACTACCCTGGTGATCGCACTTACCGCATCATTGGTATGCAGTGTCGAAAATACCAAGTGACCGGTAAGAGAAGCTTCAATCGCAATTTTTAAAGTCTCATGATCCCTAACCTCACCGATCATGATGATATCAGGGTCTTGTCTCAAGATACTCTTAAGCGCTGAAGCGAAAGTTAGACCCGCTTTGGTATTGACTTGTACTTGTTGAATCAGGTTCATCTGATACTCAACTGGATCTTCAACCGTAATCACCTTCGTTTTGACATTTTTGATCGCATTAAGACCCGCATAGAGCGTTGTTGTTTTACCACTTCCGGTAGGTCCGGTTACAAATATGATCCCATATGGGGCTTTCATTGCATTTCTAAACTTTTTGTAATTCTCCGGATGCATTCCAAGATCTTCAAGCTTGATCATAATCTTTGACTTATCAAGAATCCTAAGCACAATGCTCTCACCCGTCATAATAGGAAGTGTCGAGATCCTAAAGTCAAATGTTCTATCCATTACATTAGCCGTAAACCTACCATCCTGAGGTTTTCTTCTCTCAGCGATGTCAAGATTTGCCAATAGCTTCATCCTTGAGCTAAGCGGCGGAAATATATCCTTGTCAAAGACAAATATCTCTTTAAGCATACCATCAATCCTACATCTAACAATACAACTTGTTTCAGTAGGCTCTATATGGATATCACTTCCCCCTCCTATGATAGAGGTTTTGAGGATGAGCTCTATTAACTTAAGGATTCCGGAACTCTCATTGACATCATCGCTCGCTTTTGTCTCTTGTCTAATCTCCTGAATTAGATCTTTAACACTCTCACTCTTTTCGATATTGTGAAGGTGTTTATTGATCTGCTCCGGATTTGCGATCTCAAGCTTGATGAGCTTATTTCTAAAGAGTCTTTGAAGCTGATCTTGCACAGCAATATCAAAAGGATCCTTCACCGCTATATAGATATTGAGATCATCCTCTTTATAGGGCAGTGCCCCTATCTTAGCTATCTTTTCATAACCAACCTTTGCACCTAAAGAGTAGTTAACCTCAATACTGTAAAGATCGACTAAAGGCGTATTCGTAGCTTCCGAAAATTTTGTCAAAAATTGATCTATATCAATTGAAAAATCTCTATAAATATCCTCTAAAAGTAATATACCGTTCTTAAACGCCTCTATCAAGAGTAGATTTAAGGTATCCTTATTAACTATCTTCTTTTGAATCAAAATAGAACCAAGATCATCACCCTCTTCATCGCTACAAATCTCTTTGATTTCATTTGCTACATCTTCAGTAATGATCTTATGTTCTAACAGAAAATCAACTAATGATAACGATCTTCTTCCTACCATTTAAACACCTTGTTCTTTTAACTTTTAGATATATCGTCTAAAAATTTTTTTACATTAGTTGATTGATGATTTTTGAGATAAGCTTGCAAGGCATTTACCGCATCCTCTTTCTCATGCAATCCTATCTTCGCTTTGGCAAAGATAATCCAACTTCTCTCATCTTTATCATCTATCTCATTGGCTATCATAGACCATTTGAGCGCTTTTTTATAATTTTTCTTCTCTAAAAATCTATTAGCGATCGTTAATGCAAAAGAGATATTATTTGTTGCATAAAATCTCTTTTTCATAAAGGAGAGGGATTTCATATTTTGACTTGTTATAAATATCTTTTTCGCTCTTTTTTTATGCACTTTTTTCGTAGAACTCTTCTCACTGGAAGTAATCATAATTTTTCTATTTTTTTCTTCTTTAATAGTAGTTTTATCACTACTTTTTCCATTTTTAATATTAATGTTAGCAGTAATACTTTTATTTGTATTTGTTGTTTTTGTTTCAACCAAATCATCACTTGTTAAAATCTCAATATCACTCAAATCTAAATCATCTAGTCCGTTAAAATCATCCACTTTAACAGTCGTATCAACCTTTTCACCGCTGAATGTTCTCTCAAGTTGGGTGAGTTTGTAGTAGTAAGTAGCACTATTTTTTACAACTTTTGATAGAGACTCGTAGTATATAATAGACAAGCTGAGTGCGATGATAAGAAGAAGCATAGCACTTATCTTTTTGATAAATGCCCTATCTTCCCATATAGTCGATACACTAAACTTATCTACTCTAGCTGCAATAGTACTACCCATCATAAACTCCTTATTTAATACCCTGATACCCTATATCATGAAGCGTTAATCTCCTATTGGGTCTTCTATTTTTAGGTGTGAGGATATGTGGGGTGATGATGATCACCAACTCCTCTCTGATTTTAGAGGTCGTATCTTGTCTAAAGGCATATCCAAGTACCGGTATATTTCCTAAAATTGGAACTTTATAGGTTCCTTTTGTTGTTTTTGTTGTAATCAAACCGCCTAATACGATCTTTTCGTTATCTCTAAGCTTCACAACCGCGGAGATCTGCTTTTTAGAGAGATCAGGCGGCAATCTTCTCACACCGTTACTTTTGACATCCTGTTTAACCGATGAGATCGATGGATTTATCTTTAAGATAATCTCACCATCATCGGTAATCTCTGGTGTGATATCAAGCAATACGCCCGCAAATACACTTTTTACTATCTCACCGCTATAGACCTCTGTCGCACTTCCTACTCCACTCTGTCTGGAAGAGCTAGAGAGTTTATAGTAGAGCTGATCACCCGAACTAAATACTGCAGGCTGGTTGCTCAGTGTGACAACCTTAGGATTAGAGATAGATGAAACCGTTCCTTGTGTTGAAAGAAACTTTAAGATATCAGCAACACTCGTATCACCCGTAAATCTAAGTAGATTAGAGTGCCAGATACCGTTATGAGCAGCCTTAGAGATAACTGCACCTGGAGACTCAAATGTATCAACATCTTTTGCATGAAGTGAGTCATATCCCACTTTTACATTTTGTAGTTTATAGATCTCACCCCAGTTGATACCGGTCTGTTTCTCGTTATTTAATCTCACTGACAAAATCTTCACATCTATCATCACCTGCTTATGCAACCTATCCATAAGCATATTGATATATCTACTCACCCTTTTTAACTGCTCAGGGGTACCGCTAACCGTTACCAACCCTGCCTCTTTATTGATAATAGGTGCCGGTGCTTTGAACTTATCGCTTGGAGAGTTTAGAATAGCGTTTAACTCTTTCTCAATCTTATCCCAAAAACTAAATTTATCCTCAGATGTTATTTTTGCACCGGTTGAGAGGCTATTTCCTCCTCCAGAACCCCCCTTACCTCCAGTACTAGCCACTTCACTACCGGTATCCCCTGTTAGAGAGATGTCGGTATTACTACTTCCGCTTCTTGTTGTACTAATATAATCTAATTTAAAGGTTTTGGTTTTCAAACCGGAGATTTTTAATAATTTCTTGTTGTAACTATACTTCAATCCCTTACTAGAGATGAGTGTATCAAATATCTCTCTAAGCGTCATATTCTTGATATTAACACCATAGATCGCTTCACTCATCTTCTCTTTCGCAAAAGCATCAGAGTCTATAACGGAAAAACCGCACTCGCTGCCGAGTTGATCTAATATCTCCTCAGTAGAGACCTTGTCAGCTACTTTGATATTAAATGTTCTCATATCACAATTTTTTGCCTCAAGAGAACTCACTCCACCGGCTACAATCGTAGCAACACTCAAAGCTATAAACCCTTTTTTAATACTATTGAATGCTAATCTTCTCATTTTTACTTCCCATTATGATTTTTTTTCTAAATTTACTATTTTTAAGCCAAACATAGTTGCCTTTGATAGCAACCACCTCCATGCCGTTTACTTTATCACCCAACTTGTACCATTTACCACTTATCTTTGCTTTTTTCCCAAAAATCGCTTGAAGCTCAAAGAGAGAACTCTCTCTATTTTCTTCAGTTTTAGCCTCAACCTTTTTCTCTAACTCTATGAAAGGGTTTTTCAGTGCATCAATCTTTCTCTCACTGATCCCCACTCTCTTCTCTTTGATCTTTGCAAACATCTCTTTATACTCTTGTACTAGTGCCAATTTCTCTGGCTTTGCATGGTTTCCGTTTGCCAGTAACGATGCACTAACAAGAGGTGCTATCAATAATAACTTTTTCATCAATACTTCATCCCCCATACTGCGATTTTAAATTCACTTTCAATACCCTCTCCAGGTTTTTGCATCTTAATGTTATTGACATCTATAACAAGCTGACTCTCCTCAATGGCGTTTAAGAACTTGATCATATCCTTCACCTTCGCTTTCGATTTCACATCTACTTCAACGACATGGCTGATCTTCTTAAATGACGGATCATAAAATCTATTGTTGATCTCTTTAATATCTACACTATACTTTTTCCCCAACTCTGAAATCTTATCGACAAAGTTTGCCCAACTCTCATCATTAAAGAGAAGATAGTTTAGCTCATTGAGTTTATTATCAACATAGCTGATTTTATAAATAACATTGTCATACTGCCTCTTTTTTGCAGCGATAGTCTGCTTGAGCTTTCTCAACTTTGCATCTGAGTGAGAAGCTAAGTACTCATTTGTTTTTTTTAATTTTTGTTGCATACTTTTTAGTGATCTTTTCGTCTCATCCAATGCTGATTGTGTTATAGGTGAAACTAGACTCCACGCAATATAACCTGCGACTAAAGCCCCTACACCATATAACAACTTCTGATTAGTACTAGACTGTTTACTAAAGTAATCGTCAACTTGAAACGAAATCGATTTTGAATTATTTATATTACCTAACATGTAAACCCACCTTTATCGCACTCTCATAATAGGTTGCGTTATTATCTTTTTTAATACTTTTAGAACTAACATCATATTTTTTATATGAAGCAAGCTCACTCAAAAGTTCAGTTATATCTTTGTCACTATCACTCCTAACTGTTACTATTAGATCAGTGGCATTATTGTCAACACTTACTACCTTTGATCTATGTTTTGTCACACGATCAAAGATATCTGTCATCACTTTCGCTTTCATAGGATATGAGACCTTCTTCTCATAAATCTCATGTAAAAGCTTCGTAACAAAATCAAGCTTTTTACTCTTCTGAGACAACTTTTTATCAATCTCTTTTTGCTCTTTATTTAGTTTTGCAAATGCCGCTTTCATTCTTCTCTCTTTTGCAGAAGCTTTTTGATACTTCTCTTCTACTTCATGCATCTTTTTCTTCCATATCAACTCATTTTCACCAAATTGATAGGCCGGATATGCTAAGCCTAGAGCCAATCCCGCTGCAATTGCCATAGAGAGCTTACCGCTAGGTCTCTCTTTAAACGGAAGCGGTCTTTTAAAAATGGTAAGGTTGATATCTTCCGGATTATCCATGTAGTTTTGAGCCGAAAGTGTCAGTAGCGAATAGAGCGGATTGATCTCAATATTATCACTATTTTTATAGATATTTATCTCTAAAATTTTTGTCGGAATATTGACATAGCTATGGCAAAACTCTGCTATACCTTTAATATCTCCAATTTCGCTAGAAATATATAGATTGTTAATCGTACTAAGACCGTAACTTCTCTTTGCAAAGGTAATCACATCATTGATATAGACAAAGATATCTCCAAAGAGCTTCATGATATGACGTTGATAAAGCGGATTACTATTTTGCAATCCACTCGTCTGAAGCATCTGATAAAACTCTTTTTCATCAACCCTCTTGCCTAGCTCTTTTGAAAATGTATCGGAAATATTTTTCAGTGAGTATCGAATAGACTTTGAAAAGAGATACTCGCCGTCTTGATAGATGGTTACAGTTGCATCATCATGATGGAAATAGATAAAACAGTCAACTCCACCGACCTCTATCAAACCTTTTTTATAGAGTGATTTATATAAAAACGGAGCTAAGGTTATATAATCGATATACTTGACATGTTTTACACTTGAAAAGGTCTCCAATACTTTTGCCTTATCAACAGCAAAAACATTAAAGACTCTATTTTTCCCATCTTGTTGAATCGTTTCAAAATGAAAAATCTCATACTCAATAGAGCTATCAAGCCCTAGCTCCTCATAAGCTTTAACCTCTATCGCATCAGCAAGATCATCTTCAGGTATACCTCTTGGTACCTCAACATTACCTACTATTACATCTTTTTGTTGTAGATATGAGATAAAGAAGTTTTCATTAGCTAAATTTTTTTTACTTGCTACTGAAAAACGATTGTTTTCATAGATATAATATTTATCAAGATATGGATCTACTGTTACGATAGGTTTTTTAGCCAAACCTCCAACAGAGCTTCTCTTTTTAAACATAGCTACTTTCCTTAAATTTTTTAAGGTCTATATGTCGTAGCCAAGCTCTCCTAGAGATTTTTTATCTTTGCTCCAGTTGTGTTTGACTACAACATAAAGCTTGAGATAGACCTTTTTATCTATCAGTTTCTCTATCAAAGATCTCGCTCTTTTGCCGATACGCCTCAGAGTCTCTCCATCTTTTCCGATGATGATGCCCTTTTGGCTCTTTTTATCGACAATGATTTGAGCGTAAATCTTCTCAAGATTATCAAGCTCTTCAACCTTCTCGATAACAACATCGGAAAAATATGGAATTTCTTTAGAAGTTTTTTCAAATATTGACTCTAAAATGAATTCTTTATAAATATCTTTAACTATGGAGGTCGTTAAAATATCGCTATCATAGAGGTGAGGTGAAGCGGGTAGATACTTGGAGATTAGTCCCAAAATATCGGCTTTCTTAGTACCTTTTTTGATAGAGATCGGGACAAGATCCAAAAATCTATCTTGGTACTTTACAAATTGTGAAATTTTTTCAAATAATTTTTTTTTGTCCACCTCATCAACTTTGGTCAAAAGAACAATATGAGGAGTATTTTTTTTATTTAACGCTAAAAACTTTTCATAAAATGAAAGATCATCATGAACAGGAGATAAAAAGAGTATCAAGTCACTATCTCCTATCGCTTTTAGAGCCTCCTCCAACATAAATTGATCCAAAAGTCTCTCTTTTTCGTGGATACCTGGAGTATCGACGAAGATGATTTGCGCATCTTCATGCATCACGATCACATTTGATCTCTTTCTGGTAGCATTTGCTTTATGAGAAACCATCAAGAGCTTCTCATCAACGATCCAGTTTAAAAATGAACTTTTACCGGCATTTGGTCGTCCAACAACGGCTACAAAACCGCACTTTGTCTCTTTACTTTTATCCGGCATTAGAGTATGTACCTTGCCATATCTTCATCTTCGACTACATCGTCTAACTTTTGGTGAACCAGCGCTTTATCAACGATGATCTTCTCCCCTTTATGCTCATCAGCTTCAAAACTTATATCTTCAAGCACGCGTTCTATCACCGTATGCAATCTTCTTGCACCTATATCCTCACCCTTTTGGTTTGCCATATGGGATATCTTCGCTATGGCTCTGATCGCTTCATCCTCAAAAACCAACTCTACACCTTCTGTTGATAGAAGCGCCTCATACTGTTTAAGTAGTGAGTTTTTCGCTTTTGTAAGGATGAGATAGAGTGTCTCTTCGCTCAGCGAGTCCAACTCTACCCTAAGAGGAAATCTTCCCTGAAGCTCAGGAATAAGATCACTCGGCTTACTCAAAGCAAATGCACCTGCGGCGATAAAGAGGATATGATTCGTTTTTACAACACCATACTTTGTGTTGACATCACTCCCCTCCACTATCGGTAGTAAATCTCTCTGAACCCCCTCTTTTGAAGGGTCTTGTCTACTTTGATTTTGAGAATTTACAGCGATCTTGTCAATCTCATCTATAAATATGATTCCCCCGTTTTCTACCCTCTTTAACGCCTCGTTTTTGATCGCTTCATTATCTAGTATCTTCTCTTTTGCTTCAGCCCATAACGCCTTTTTAGCCTCTTTGACCGTAAGCTCTTTTTTAACGCCTCTAGCGCTGGAGCTTAATATCTTGATAAAAGACTCCTGCACCTTTACCATCTCAGGCGGCATATCTGAACCTAGATCGAAGTTTTGAGAGAGCTCCAACTCAATCTTAAGGTCATCAAGCTCTCCTGCTCTTAGCCTCTCCCTCATCTTCTCATAACTCTTTTTATAAGACTCTTTCTTCTCTGGAGTGGACGCTGAAGGAAGCGGGGGCAACAGTTTTTCGATGATCTTTTTTTCGATATACTCCTCGATCTTCTTCTCATCTCTCTTTGCAAACTCGCTTTTGACAAGATTTACAGAGACCATCACAAGATCTCTCACCATCGACTCTACATCTCTACCTACAAACCCCACTTCGGTATATTTACTCGCTTCAACCTTGATAAAAGGAAGCTTCATCATTTTCGCAAGTCGTCTTGCGATCTCCGTTTTACCAACACCTGTACTACCAATCATCAAGATATTTTTAGGCATGATCTCATCTTGCATCGCGGGATCTAACTGCATCCGTCTATACCGATTTCTTAGCGCTATGGCAATCGCCTTTTTGGCATTGTGCTGTCCGATAATATACTCATCAAGATAGCTTACGATCTCCTTTGGAGTCATCTCTCTCACTACTTATCCTCCTCTAGTACATAGGTGTTTATCTTATCACTTGTATAGATACATATCTCACTCGCTATCTTGAGACTCTCTTTGACTAACTGCTCCTCATCGATATCCCCGCCAAATCTATCCATCGCTCTTGCGGCTGAGAGCGCATAGTTTCCTCCGCTACCTATCGCGGCGATTTTGCCGTCTTCAGGCTCTACTACATCTCCGTTTCCGCTTAGTATAAAGAGGTTTTCTCTATTGAGTACGATCATCATCGCCTCAAGCTGTCGCATATATTTATCTTTACGCCACTGTTTAGAGAACTCTACGGCAGACTTAAGCAGATCCCCCTTTTTATTCTCTAATATAGACTCAAACATATCAAAGAGATTAAAAGCATCTGCGGTACTACCGGCAAAACCGGCAAGTATCTTTCCGCCATAGAGTTTTCTAATCTTTACGGCATTGCTTTTGAGTATCGCATCTCCAAATGTTACCTGCCCGTCTCCGCCAATGACCGACTTCTTCTCACCCTTTATCGCAAGTATCGTTGTCGCTTTGAACATCCTATTCTCCGACAATATTTACTTTCAGAGGTGCATGTATGCCGTGACCAAGTTTGATCGTGATCTCATAGATCCCTGTCGCTTTGATCGCATTTTTATCAAGCTCAACCATCTTCTTATCTACCGTTATACCGTGATCTTTTTGCAAAGCCTCGGCGATATCCTCCTTTGTAACCGCCCCATAGAGAGAGCCGTTGGCTCCTAGCTTCTTTTTGATAACCAGCTCTATATCGGATAGCTCCGCTTCTATCTTTCTTAGCCTCTCAAGCTCCTCCTGCTCCCTTTTCTTAAGCTCCTCCTGCTCTTTTTCCCACTCCTTTATCACTTCATCGGTCGCCTTTAACGCAAAGCCCTTCGCGATCAAAAAGTTTTGTCCATACCCCTCTTTTACCTCTTTTATCTCACCCTTTTTACCGAGTGATTTTACATCCTTTATCAGTAGTACCTTCATTCTCTCTCCTTTTTACTAAGCTAAGCCGATTATATCTAAACTCTTTTTATGCTACAATCATCCCGATCTATTTCAGACTAAAAAAAGTGATGAGTGCAGATGGATAAGTTTTACCTGCTAATATATAACCTTTTTGCAAAATTTGTGAAAAGCGCTTCAGATAGCCTTATCGACAAAACCGGCTACACCCTTGCACGCTTTGCCTATTATGCATCCCCTAAGAGAAGAGGCGTTATCAAGACAAATCTAAAACTCTGTTTTAAGGATATTAAAGAGAGTGAAACACGGGAGATAGCGATCCGATCATACCGAAATCTCATCTATAATATCGTGAGCTTTATCAAAAGAGAGGATCAAACAAAAGAGAGACTTTTAAAAAATATCGCGTTTGAGAATGAGGAGATCGTGTATGATCTGCTAAAAAAGGGGAAAAAGATCATCTTTATCACCGCCCACTACGGCGTTTGGGAGATGATACCGCCGGCACTGACGACGAAATTTGGTTTTGATCTATCCATCGTAGGGAGGGAGCTTGATGCAAAAAGTTTGCAGCCCATCTTACAAAATGCAAGAGAGAGATTCAATGTCAAACTGATCAATCGAAGAGGTGCGATGAGGGGTATGATAAAGGCTCTAAGCAGAGGTGATATGCTAGGTCTTCTGGTAGATCAAAGTATCAGAAAAGATCTAAGCCAAGATGTCACTTTTTTCGGTCGTACCGTTACACATACCCCTGCGGCTTCCATATTGGCAAAAAAGTTTCACGCCTCGATCGTTCCACTCTTTATCACGACTGAAGATTTTAAGAACTTTACGATTAAATTCTACACACCGATAGAACCCAATGAGACACTATCCTATGAAGATGATATCAAACGACTGACGCAAGCACAGGCAGATATCGTAGAGAGCGTGATCAAAGAGAAGAGAGATGAGTGGTTTTGGTCCCATAAGAGGTTTAAAGTGTATGATAGTGATCTCTACACTTAATCCCAATATCTTAAGTTAAATTAGTTAAAATAATTATATGAAACTTATCTTTATTTTAACAGTTTTAATTGTCTCTTTTTTGATCTATCAACTCTTCTACGGCAAAAGCTTTCACTCCGATAGCAATCGCTCGATAGCTATAAATGATGTTGTTACACCCAAGCAAGAGCAACCCGCTCACCGATTTGAGCCCCTACCGATAGAGGAGAAATTGCAAGAGTTACCTGACACTCCGGCTCATAAAGCTCAAAAGAGTATGCCAAAGGAGGATATCATCAAAGATTACCTCACGCTAGAGGATATCAAAAGGGAATTAAAAAAGAAAAGGGAGAAGGAGCCTCAGATTGAATATACCTCCTACCAAAAAGAGATATTTTTACAGATCAAACAGCTCTTACAACAATCAAGCCACACCTATTACACTAAGCATAGTATTGTACTAAACTCCTATATGCGTTCTATACTACCGACAAGAGAGTCCAGGGAGAAGTTTAAAACGCTCTTTATCCAACACTTCGGATATGATGAAGCAACGGTAGAGGCGGCTTTTAAAAAGTATAACACGGTATGGGATTGGGTAAATTTTGTTGCAAATAAGTAGTTAACTCTCCCACCCCATCTAAAAGCTTTTTGATAAAATCGGCTATTTAAGTTTGAGATCGTGACACAACGGCTTCTACGACCACTTGAAGCGTGGATAAATTTACCCCCGCCAAGATAGAGACCTACATGGGTAATTTTTCCGCTATTACTCGTATCAAAAAAGAGAAGATCCCCTTTTTGTAACTCATCTTTGGAGATTTTGAAAAAAAATTCCGATTGCGCCTCTGAAGTTCTCGGTATTTTCTTCCCAAGCCCATGTTTAAAAAGATAACAGATAAAACCGGAGCAGTCAAACCCTCCCTCACCCATCCCAGCGTATCTGTAAGGTGTACCGATATAGCTCTTTGCCATCTCCAAAATCTGCAAGCGCTTTGCCGATACCTCAGATCTATCATAATAACCTTCCGGCGGAGTAAAGATACACCCATCTAGTACTAAAAGTAATAGTAATGTTGAAATGGGTATGATATGTTTCATATTTATATTTTAGCACTATTGAACCCAAATTTTGCATTAGAAGGTGAGAAGATGATTCAAAAAGCATTAACTATTATGGCACTGTTTGCATCGGCTCTTTACGCTAAAGGATTTGCTTTATATATCAATCAAACCCAAAACGAACGCATCAAAGAGTCTATCGTCAAGATCTATACCGTCGCAAAAAATCCCGACTTTACGATACCCTGGAATAGCTCCATCTATCGCGTAACCGGTTCGGGCGCTATCATCTCCGGCAATCGAATCTTGACAAATGCACATGTTGTGGCTAACCATACATTTATAGAGGTACGCAGATACGGTGAGATGAAACGTTATGAAGCAGAGGTACTAAGCATCTCACACCAAGCCGATTTAGCGCTACTCACCGTCAAAGATAAGCGCTTTTTTAAGGGGATAAAACCCTTGACTTTAGGAAATCTACCAAAGATAGAGCAAAAAATTGCGGTTTTTGGATATCCCACCGGCGGCAATACCCTTAGCATCACACAGGGAATCGTCTCTCGTATCGAGCATCACCGCTATATACACAGCAGTGAAGAGTTTTTGGCGATACAGGTTGATGCGGCTATCAATCCCGGAAATAGCGGTGGACCGGCTATTAGTGACGGAAAGATTGTGGGGGTCGTGATGCAAAATATTAGGGGTGCCCAAAGTATCGGCTATCTTGTACCGACGATGATCATCAAACACTTTTTAGATGATATCAAAGATGGAAAATATGACGGTTTTGCCCATACAGGACTCATTACTGAAAAACTTGAAAACCCGACACTAAGAAGATATTATCATCTAGATGAGAATGTCACAGGTCAGCTTGTGATCGGTTGGATCTATAACTCAACAGCAAAAGATATCTTTCAAAAGGGTGATATCATCACCGCAATCGACGGACATAAAATAGAAAATGACGGCAGTGTCGAGTTTCGCTACCATGAGTATACCTCTATGAAATATTTTGTCGATCTTCACCAAATGGGTGAGAGTGTTACTTACGATATCATTCGTAACGGGAAAAAACTAAAAGTTTCGCTTCCGCTTAAACGCAAACTGGATGATATGCTTTTGGTCAAAACAAAGCGGTATGAGACGATGCCAAGCTACTTTATTTACGGCGGATATCTCTTTACAAAACTCACCAGCAATCTATTGGCAAAATATGGTAGAGGTGCTTTAGAACTTCGCTATCTCTCTACTCAATACCCTACAAAAGAGAAAAGAGAGATTGTACTCCTACTTAGAGTGCTTGCCGCAAATATCAATATAGGAAATTACGGCATCAGACGAATGGTGATAGAGAAGGTTAATGGTGAAAGCTTCCCTGATTTCAAAACCTTTTACCAAAAGGTGATGAGTGCGAAGGGTGAGATAACGATTTTAGAGGATAGAGACGGGATGAAAATAGCTATAGATAATAAAAAGGCTAAGGAGATCAGCAGTGAACTCCTCAAGCGTTATGCAATTGCAAAATGGAAATCGGATGATCTATAAAAAGATAGACTCCACAATATATCCCATTTTTTATTATATAATATAGCAAGCCAAAATTGGAGATGATATGTTTAAAAGTTTAGTACTAATAGTTTTTTTACTGGTAGGTTGTGTTTCAACTGCTTATAAT
>JALWLO010000086.1 GCA_027084135.1 Campylobacterales bacterium
ATCTCAAAACGATCTTTGAGCTTAACAGGCTTTACGGATTTACCAAGTTTATCATCGTTGTACCCTCCATCGCCATCAAAGAGGGGGTGCTCAAATCGTTGCAGATCACCGAGGAGCACTTTCGTACGATCTATCAAAATACCCCGTTCGACTACTTTACCTACAACTCCGCAAATCTCGAACAGGTAAGAAGCTTCGCTACCAACGACTACATACAGATCATGGTGATTAACATCGATGCGTTTCGCAGAAGCTTTACAGACCCGACAAAAGAGACGAAAGCCAATATCATCCATCGTACTAACGATAAGCTTAGCGGCTACAAGCCTATCGAATTTATCCGCTCCACCAACCCCCTCGTCATCATCGATGAACCCCAAAGCGTCGATACCACACCAAAGTCTAAAGAAGCCTTAGACTCCCTCAACCCACTCTGTACCGTCCGATACTCCGCTACACATAGAGAGAAGTTGCATATGGTTTACAAGCTCGATCCCGTCGATGCTTACAACAAACAACTGGTCAAACAGATAGAGGTAGCGGAGTTCAAAGCGGAGGGAGACAGTAATGAAGCCTATATCAAGCTACTCTCAACCGACAACAAAAAGAGTCCCATCACCGCCAAGATAGAGATAGATGTGATGAAAAACGGCACGGTATCTCGCAAAAAGATAACCGTAAAACAAGGTGATGATCTCTTTGAACGCTCGGGCGGAAGAGATATTTATAGCGGATATATCATCAACGACATTTATTGTGAAGAGGGAGCGGAGTATATAGACTTTACCTCCAAGCCTGAAATCATAGAGTTGGGAAAAGCTATCGGCGGTGCTGATGAGGATGAGCGAAAGCGATTGCAGATACGAAAAACGATAGAGGAACACCTCGAAAAAGAGCTTAGACTCAGACCAAAAGGCATCAAGGTACTAAGCCTCTTTTTTATCGATAAAGTGGCACACTATCGTCGGTACGATACCAAAGGCAACCCCCAAAAGGGCAAATATGCCCTCATCTTTGAAGAGGAGTATGCCAAGATCATCCGTAAACCGAAATATAAAACACTCTTTGAAGATGTAGATATCGACACCCTAACGGAAAAAGTGCACAACGGCTACTTCTCTATCGACAAAAAAGGCAAACTCAAAGATACAAGCGGCAAAACAAAAGATGACGAAGATACTTACAATCTCATCATGAAAGAGAAAGAGAGGCTACTGAGCCTTGATAACGAGCTAAGGTTTATCTTCTCTCACTCCGCCTTACGAGAGGGGTGGGATAACCCGAATATTTTCCAGATATGTACACTCAACGAAAGTAGTTCCGTTATCAAAAAACGCCAAGAGATCGGACGAGGACTTAGACTCTGTGTCGATCAAAAAGGGGAGCGGGTTTTCGGCTTTGAGGTAAATACCCTTACGGTGATGGCAAACGAATCTTATGAGGAGTTTGCTAAAGCATTGCAAAAGGAGATCGA
The DNA here is from genome assembly GCA_027084135.1 of Campylobacterales bacterium. GTDB lineage: Bacteria > Campylobacterota > Campylobacteria > Campylobacterales > QNZT01 > QNZU01. The sequence goes on from JALWLO010000086.1 coordinate 1,475, forward strand.
AGAGGATACCGGTATCAAATTCGGACGGATAGAGGAGCATACATTTGCAAATATTACAACCGACGGTGAAGGTGCTTATCTTGGTATAGAGAGATCGGAAGAGCTTTTTGGCTACCTGTATAAAAACGGCTATATCGATAGTACGGGAAGGGTGCAAGATGCTTTAAAGTTGGCACTTAAAGAGGGTAGTTTGGAGTTACCGAAAAGATATGAAGCGGTTTATAATCAAGTCATCGCACTTCTAAAGAAAGTAGCCGGCAACCTCAATATCAAAAACGCAAACAACAAAAGAGTCGTAGCACTCAACAAAGAGGTCTATCTAAGCGAGGAGTTTACTAAGCTTTGGGATAAGATCAAATACAAAACAACCTATAGAGTGAAGTTTGACGAAGAGAGACTTATCGATGCGTGTGCGAAAGAGATTGGCAGCCGCCTTGTAGTGGGTAAGCCGAGATTTCAGTACAGTAAAGCGGGTATCGGAATCTCCCAAGGAGGCGTCGAAGCGGATGTCGTGGAGAAGTCAAGCTTTGTCTGTAACGCAGGGGGTATCAATCTGCCCGATATCGTCAGCTATCTTCAAAATGAGACAAATCTCACCCGCCGTGCCGTTGTAGAGATACTTATCAAAAGCGGTAAGTTGGAGCAGTTTAAAAACAATCCGCAAAAGTTTATCGAGCAGACTTTAACGATGATAAAAAGTACCATGAGACACTTTATTGTGGACGGTATCAAGTACGAAAAGATCGGTGATGAGAGTTACTATGCCCAAGAGATATTTGAAAACCGAGAACTCATAGGCTATCTAAATCAAAATCTCCAAAAAAGTGAAAAAGGAGTTCATGAGTATGTGGTGTACGATTCTGATACGGAGAAAAATTTCGCTATTTCGTTAGAAAAGAATAGCAGTGTAAAACTCTATGCCAAACTGCCGAATTTTTTCAAGATCGACACCCCTCTTGGAACCTATAACCCCGATTGGGCGGTGGTGATAGAGAGAGATGAGGAGCAAAAGCTCTACTTTGTAGTTGAAACGAAAAGCTCACTTCTTAAAGAGGCTCTGCGTCCTGCGGAAGAGGCAAAGTTTAAGTGCGGAAAGGCACACTTTAACGCACTTGATAGTGATGTGGAGGATATGGTGTATAATAGATAAAGCTTGATTTTATTTGCAAAAAGCCGCTATTTTGAGTATAATTAATTACAAATATCATTAGTACTAAGGAGTATAAAAGTGGGACTTATAGATATGTTGATAAATAGCGGCGGCGGTGCGCTTTTAAATCAGGTGCAAAACCATACAGGGCTTGATAAAGATAAAACGGAAGACCTTTTAAAGACTCTCGGTTCAGCGATGCTAGGACAAGTTAAAGGTAGAGTAGAGAGTGATAGACACGACTCGACTGAGCTTGAAGATCTTATCAAAGATAGCAGATATGCAAATATGTTAGATAATCCTCATGAGCATCTAAATGATGAGAGGATGAGAGATAGAGGAAATGATCTTTTAAGACATATAACGGGAAACAAAGAGACTTCAAGAGAGATCGCTTCACAAGTCGGCAATCAAATAGGCATAGATCCCTCTATCATCAAGTCTCTTTTGCCGATGCTTGCTCCGCTTATTATCGGTACACTCGGTAAGGGTATGATGGGCGGCGGATCCGGTGCGGCTCCATCTTCAGAGGATAGCGGCGGTTTGCTTTCAAGTCTGCTTGATTTTGACAATGACGGAAGTGTGATGGATGATATCGCCGGTATGGCGATGAAATATTTGATGTAGGAGAATTGTTGGAGTATTTGATAGACTTTTTAGAGAGCAAAGATATCACATTATCAAAAATCTTCCCGGAGCTTAAATGCTCTAAGGAGGAGGCTCTCCTGCTTAGATTTATCGTTCAAAAACATCTAAAAGGCGAAGCCGAGACCATCGTTCATAGACTTTTAAACGAGTATGAAAACTCCCAAAATAGTGCATCTTTTGAGTATATCAAGAGACTTCCCCAACTCAAAAATTTGCTTGATCTAGGCTGGATAGTACAGAGTGACTACGCTATCACAAAGCTTGGTGAGCTTTCCAGTCTAGAGCTTGTAAATACAACCGTTACACTAAGTTCATCTATGATCAAGCTTTTGGAGGAGGGGAGGTTTGAGTCACCGCTCCCGGAACGCAAACCCTATAATGACAATCTAGAGTATCTCGAAGATCAATTTAAAAGGGTAGAGCTTTATCATAAGATTAGTACGATTAGGCACAACTACACAGATAAATCTCTCGGTATAGATAGACTCTCAAAGCGATTGGAGGAGCTTGAAAAGAGGATCGATGAGAGACTTGAGATATCCTCTATAGAGCTACCTGTAGAGGATCTTTTTGAGGAGTATGAGTTAAATGAAAAGGAGAGGGTGATCTTTCTAGCACTTCTGAAAGAGGAGTATAGAAGCAACGAGATGGAGAGCTTAAGAGAGATGAATACCCTCATCAATCTCATCAGCCAAAACGACTATGAAAAGATCAAGTATCGTGCTCTCTTAGAGGATAGCTCTACCTTGATAGAAAATGAGATCATCGACTATGATGAGATACTCACGAGTTTCGGCGGGGTGACGAGAAGCTTCTTTATCACCGAAGAGTTTTTGCAACCTATCATCTACCCGCACAAAAGTAAAAAACCTACCAAGTTAAAGCTTGAGCATCTGGTAGAGGAGCAGGAGATCTTTGAACTGGTCAAACCCAAAACGACACTTGATGATGTTGTACTGCATCCAAAAACAAAAGAGCTACTTAGTACCATACTTAAGCAGATGGATAAAAAGGTAGCCAAACTACTCTCTCAATGGGGTATCAAGAGCTCCAAAAAAGGAATAGAGGCAAAGCTTATCTTTTACGGATCTCCCGGAACTGGAAAAACGATGACGGCTCTATCGTTTGCCAAGACACTAAAGAGAGAGGTGCTCAGCTTCGACTGCTCCAAAATCCTCTCGATGTATGTCGGTGAGAGTGAAAAGAATGTACGGAAGATATTTGACTCCTATAAGGAGCTTGTCAAAAAGAGTAAAACCCAACCGATCCTTTTGCTAAATGAGGCGGATCAGTTTCTAAGTAGTAGAACTTCGGGAGCCGCAAGTGGAAGCGACAAGATGCATAACCAGATGCAAAATATCTTCTTAGAGCAGATAGAGCAGTTTGAGGGTATCTTGATAGCCACGACCAATCTTCTTGAAAATATCGATCCCGCCTTTTCGAGAAGGTTTGACTATAAGATAGAGTTTGCTAAACCGAACTTTGCTCAAAGAGTAGAGCTTTGGAAAAAGATGTTGCCTAAAAATGCAAAATATAGCGATGACTTTGATGTAGAGCGTTTAGCGAAGCATGAGTTAAGCGGCGGTCAGATCAAAGTGGTGATAAAAAATACGGCTTTAAGCGTAGCGGTAAAAGTGTTACCAATCTTCACAAATGAAGATTTTCTCAAGGCTATTGCAAGAGAGAAAAGCGGCTCGTTCGGTGATGAGAAGATAGTGGGTTTTGTGTAGTACTAATGAAAAAATCCCTAAATATCGTTTTTTTGTAAACCTCTTTTATATTTTATAGCTGTATACAAGCTATTTAAAATTTCTCAATTTTTCATGTTCTCTATTTGTGTTACAAATATACACATAACAATCTTTTTTGCTTTTAATCTAGTATAGATTTTAGTAATTTTATTGTACAATTTCATTTACTAACTATTATATTTTGTAATATTAATAAAAAATAAGGATAACACATGAGCCATATGGTTGTTGATCATCCCTACTTAGGGGCTTTTATCTTTTTCGTCTTGACAACTGTCTCATTCATGGGGACAACGGTTTTAGCTAGGCTTGTGAGTAGAAAACTTGCAAGATTGGATAATGAAAAGCTAAAATTATCGATTTATGAGTGTGGACCTGAAGTGAGCAAACAGCCAAATAAGATTTCAGCTCAATTCTATCTCTTTGCACTTCTATTTATTCTATTTGATGTAGAGATCATCTTTATGTTCCCTTGGGCGATTGACTTTAAGCTACTTGGATGGTTCGGTTTTGCCGAGATGATTATATTTATCGTACTGCTTGCGATAGGATTTATATATGCATGGAAGAAAGGAGCGCTAGAATGGCACAGCATCAAGTAAGGTATCTTCAAGACGGAGGTCTGCCGGTAGCATTGACTACGGTAGATAAGTTGGTTCAGTGGGGTAGAAGTAACTCCATGTGGTTTTTGACATACGGTTTGGCATGTTGTGCGATCGAGATGATGGCGAGCGGTGCTAGTAGATATGACTTTGATAGATTTGGTACTATCTTTAGAGCAAGTCCGAGACAGGCGGATGTGATGGTGGTTGCCGGTACATTGACAAAAAAGCATGCACAATTTATCAGAAGGCTATATGATCAGATGACTGAACCAAAGTGGGTGATCAGTATGGGAAGTTGTGCAAATACCGGCGGTATGTTTAACACCTATGCGACTGTTCAAGGGGTTGATAGGGTTATCCCTGTGGATATCTATCTGCCGGGGTGCGCACCAAGACCCGAAACGCTTCAGTATGCGGCGATGATACTGCAAAAACAGATCAGAAAAGAGAGTGCATTTCAAAAACTAAAACCAAAAAGGTTGGTATGATGAGAGAGTATAAAGATAGAAAAAATGTACAGGCAAAGTCGTACTATAACGATAGATTTTTTAAAGCTCCTCCAACAGCGAAAGAGAGCGTAGATAGTGATGAGGTGTTTCACGAAGATCTCAAAAAGATCAAAAAAGCAACAAGAGTAAAAGATGCCTATATAGAGATCGGTCAACTTGTAGTCTATATCAACCCCAAAGATATCAGAGAGGTGGCAAAAACACTCAGAGATGAGCTTGAGTACACCTTTTTATCGGAGATGTCGGCTATCGACTTTATAGCTCAACGAGACGGATTTGAGATTTTTTATCAATTTCTCTCAATGACAAAAAGAAAGAGGCTCAGAATTAAATATTTCATCTCTTCAAATGAAGCGGTGGAGAGTATTTGTGATATCTTCAAAAGTGCCGATTGGGCGGAGAGAGAGATGTATGATATGTTTGGTATCTATGTTAATAACCATCCATATCTAAAAAGACTTCTCATGCCTGAAGATTGGCACGGTCATCCGCTGCTTAAAACCTATCCGCTTATCGGTGATGAAGCGGCGCAGTGGTATGAGGTCGATACGATATTCGGTAAAGAGTATAGAGATATCATAGGACCTGAAAACAGAGATACGAAATTTGTCGATCCAAAAGATACGAAAAACTTTGCGCGGATCAAGCATGAGGTCGGATATGGTGAGAAACCAAGTTCCAAACCGACCAATTTCCATAAGTTACAAGAGGATGACGGAGTACCGTTTATCACAGATTTCAATAAAAAACCAAAAATATTAAAAGATAGGACATAGCGATGCAAACTCCTAATAGATTAAGACCCTTTTATGAGAACTTGGCTTTTGAGAAAGAGGACAATAAGATGATCATCAACTTTGGTCCTCAGCACCCGTCAGCACACGGTCAGTTAAGACTGATACTTGAGCTTGACGGTGAGCAGGTCACAAAAGCGGTTCCTGATATCGGATATCTTCACCGTGGTATGGAGAAGATGGCGGAAAATATGATATATAACGAGTTTTTACCTACAACAGATAGGATGGATTATATCGCGGCCACTTCCAACAACTACGGTTTTGCACTTGCGGTGGAGAGACTACTTGGCATAGAAGATAAGGTTCCAAGAAGAGCAAAGATCATCAGAACGATACTGCTTGAGTTAAATCGTATCATCTCTCACCTCTTTTGGCTTGCAACGCACGCCCTTGATGTCGGTGCTATGAGTGTATTTTTATACTGTTTTAGAGAGAGAGAGCATGCGATGGATCTTATGGAGGATTATTGCGGTGCGAGACTTACGCATAGTGCAGTGAGGATAGGCGGCGTACCGCTTGATCTTCCTGAGGGTTGGATCACAAATCTTTTTGAGTATATCTCACAGCTTCCAAAAAATATAGAGGATTACGAAGGACTACTAACTGAAAACAGAATCTGGAGAATGAGGCTAGAACAGGTAGGTATCCTCAGTAAAGAGGATGCGATCAGCTGGGGTGCAAGTGGACTGACGCTTAGAGGAAGTGGTGTGGCTTGGGATATCAGAAAAGAGGAGCCGTATGAATTGTATGATGAGCTTGAGTTTCAAGTTCCGGTGACCGATACATGCGATAGTTACGGAAGATATAAGCTCTATATGGAGGAGATGAGGCAATCTGTTAAAATCATAGAGCAGCTCATACCAATGTATGAGAAGAGTGAACCAAAACTCATGGCGGAAGTACCGCAATACATCTCCGCTCCTAAAGAGCAACTGATGACGGATAACTTTGCTCTTATGCAGCACTTTGTACTAGTTACCCAAGGTATGAGACCGCCGGTTGGCGAGGTCTATGTGGTTACGGAGTCTCCAAAGGGCGAGCTTGGATTTTTCATCAACTCTCAAGGAGATCCATATCCGTACAGACTTAAGATGAGAGCACCGAGTTTTTTCCATACTGCACTGTTACAAGAGATGCTTGTGGGAACATATTTAGCGGATGTAGTTACCATTATAGGTAGTTTAAACATCGTCTTTGGTGAGATTGATAGATAGGGGAGAGAGATGGAGAGATATGATTTGCGAAAACTAAAGGGTGACAAGCTCTATGATCGAATGAAAGAGATTATGGATAAAGAGGCAAAGCCATCTGAAGTAATTATCTTCATGTTTGAAGTGGGAGACTTTACTCCCGTGCATAAATCTATGGAAGTGATGAAAGCCGAAGGTCATGAACTGATGAACTCTATCAAGTTCAATGAAGTGGATTGGACTTTGGTAGTGAAAAGGAAAGCCTCTTGAGCAAGGTACTATTTTCCACATGGCAAGGGGAGTTTATAGATAACCGTGGTCTGCCTAAAGAGGAGTGGAAGGAGTCTAATTTTAAACTTCCAGTCAACTATGACGGTGATAGAAACTCCAAGATTTTTATCGGATGGAACGGTTTAGTACTGTTTGATGAGGGAGTGGATGTGGTGAAAGCTGCATGCGAATATGCCGCCCAATATCAAATCTACTCCGAAGCTTGCGGAAGATGTGCACCGGGAAGATGGGGCGGAAGGATACTCTATGATATGTTTGACAAGATTGCCAGAGGTGAAGGAAGCAAGGCGGATGTAGCGCATCTCAAAGAGGTCTCTGAAACGATGATGAAAACAAGCAAATGTGAGATAGGAAGAACCGTTCCAAAGCCTCTTTTGGATGTCTTAGAACATTTCAAAGATGAGGTAGATGATCTCATTGCTAATCAGAAAAAATCTCCAGACTATGACAATGAAGCTATCAACTATATCGCGAAAGTAACGGCACCTTGCATAGATGCTTGTCCTGATCATGTGGATATACCGGCATATATAGAGGGTGTAAGAGATCTCAACTTCATAGACTCTCTCAAAGCAACCAAGAAGACGATGCCGTTAGCACATACATGCGGACGCGTTTGTCCCCACCCTTGTGAAGATGAGTGTAGAAGGGCAAACCTTGATGAGCCTATCTCTATCATGGAGCTAAAGAGGATCGGTGCGGATTATGAGACAGATTACGGTATGAACTTCAACTACCCCTATGAGCAAAAGCCGCTAAACGGTAAAAAGGTAGCGATCGTAGGAGCTGGACCGGCAGGACTTACCGGGGCATACTATCTGGCACTAGAGGGGGTAGCTTGCGATGTATATGATGAGCTACCGGTACTAGGCGGTGAAGTTGCGGTCGGAGTTCCTGAATATCGTATGCCCTATGAAAAGTACAAAAAAGATATTGATGCAGTAGGAGCCCTTGAGGGTGTAAATTTTATCACAAATACTAGAGTAACCGCTGATATGCTAAGAAAATTTGAAAAAGAGTATGATGCGATACTTCTTGCAACAGGCACGAGACTGAGTAAAAAAGTAAGAGCAAAAAATGAGGATCCTTCTCTGGAGGGGTATTGGCCGGCGATTCCGTTTTTAGATAGGATAAACTTGAGTGTGAAGTGGGGCTTGGCGGAGCCGGTTGATTTAACCGGCAAGACGATCGTTTGTGTCGGTGGTGGATTTACCTCTATGGATGTGGTAAGGTGCGCTATCAGAGCCAATGCCAAAAAGGTTATCATGCTTTATAGAAGAAGCGAAGAGATCATTATAGGAAACACCTCATACGAAGAGTATCATGAAGCGGTTGAAGAGGGTGTAGAGTTCATATTTTACTCAGCTATCGAAGAGATTATCGCAAAAGATGGAAAGATAGAGAAGTTAAAAGTTAACAAATTTGAGTTAGTACCGGATCCAAACGGCGGAAGGGCACAACTGGTGAAAATAGAGGGAGCAGATTTTGAACTTGAGTGTGACTATTTGATACCTGCCGTTAGCCAAGATGCGGATCTTAGCTACATCCCTGAAGAGTGGGAGTTGGAACTCACAAGCTGGAATACGCTCAAAACAGACGGTACGACATACCAAACAAGTAGAAAAGGCGTATTTGCCGCAGGTGATTGTGAGTATGGACCGATGACCATTGTCAATGCGGTCGGTCAAGCAAAGAGAGCCGCTTCAGTGATCAGCAGATATGTACAAACAGGAGAGATCTCACTGCTTGATGAAGAGATCATGGAGGATCACTTAAGAAAGCTGAAAGTTTATGATAAAAAAGAGAAGGTAACCGGTTGGGTACCGGGACTCCCAAGAGAAGTAAGTGAGAAGCTGGGTGTTGATGAGAGAAAATATTCTCAAGAAGAAGTAAATTTTGGATTTACGAGAGAGCAGGCTGTCAATGAAGCCAGTAGATGTATGAGATGTTATTATATAGCGATGGTGGCGGTGTAGTATGAGTAGCGCAGAGAATATGGTTAGATTTGAGATAGACGGAAAAGAGGTAGTAGGTCAAAGGGATGAGACTATTCTTCAAATCGCTCGAAGAAACGGGATCTACATACCTACCATGTGTTACCTTACAAAAGTAAAACCGATTGCATCTTGTAGAATGTGTGTGGTAGAGATAGAGGGGATGAATGATCCTATACTCTCATGTCAAGAGAGAGCCGTTGACGGGCTTAAAGTGACTACTAACTCACCGGAACTTTTCAAACATAGACAAAATATCATGAAGCTTTATGATGTAAACCACCCGCTTCAGTGCGGCGTATGTGATAAGAGTGGCGAGTGTGATCTACAAAACAAAACACTTGAGTTTAATGTATCTAACCAAGAGTTTTCAGCTCAAGAGCAGTTCAGAAAGCTTGAAGATTGGGGATATATCTCATATGATCCCTATCTATGTATATTGTGTGAGAGATGTGTTAGGGTTAGCAACGAAATAGTGGGAGATGAGGCGCTGAAGATCAGTGTAGGTGGATATAACTCCCATATCATTAATACTAAAAAAGATGACATAAATGTTGATTGGGGTGAGTGTGCGGCGGTGTGTCCGGTTGGTGCACTAACCGATAAGCACTTTAAATATAGCGCAAATGCTTGGGAGCTTACGAAGATACCGGCGGCGGCTGTACATACACCTCTAGCGAGTATGATCTATTATGAGGTAAAGAGAGATAAGATATATAGAGTGAAAAATGAGTTTGAGTTTGACTCGATTGCCGGTGTCAATCGCTACGGATTTGATTTTGAAAATAGAGCCTCAAATAGTGATGAAGATATGAAAAGTGCCCTCATGGCATTTAATAAAGCTGATACGATTCGATTTAGTTCGCTTATAAGCAACGAAGAGGCTTTCATCCTTCAAAAACTCAAAGAGACAAGAGGTTATAGGTTGATCAACGATGAAGCCTATCACTATCAACAGTTTTTAAAAGCCTTTGCTTTGACAAGCGGAAACAGTCTCTATAACGGAAGTAGCAGTAAGATAAAAGAGAGTGATTTTATCTTAGTATTAGGGACAAGGATTGCGGATGATTTGCCGGATCTGAAATTTAAACTCAATCAAGCCTCTAAAAGACAAAAAGCAGAGATCATCTATATGCATCCGATAGAGGATAGCTCCATTCATAATATCGTGACACAGTTTGTAAAGTATGAGGTAGGTAGCGAAGAGGGTGTTTTAGCACTTCTGCTTGCTTCATTTATTGAGAGCGATAAGCTTCCTGATGCGATAAAAAACTTAGATAGCGGTTATATCTCCGCTGAGAGTAATGTCGGTGAAGAGGAGATAGAGCAGATCATAAAAAGATCTAAAAGAAAAAGAAAATTATCGTTGGTAGCGGGTGAAGATCTCTATACGCACCCAAGAGCCCAAAATATCGCTAAGATGCTTGGTGTTTTGGAGAGAGAGAGCAATATAAGCGTGACATTGGTTCCACCGTCAGTTAATACGCTTGGTGTGGCCTTGATATGTGATTTGGATAAAGAGGCTGGAAAGTATACAGTCGGTTATAACGCAAAGGGAGATTTTGTACTTAGTGCTCTAGAGGGCGAGGGAGATGTGGCGATGCCGGCGCTCAACCAACAGGAGGGAACATTTACAAATATGGATAAAAAAGTGGTTCCAACACATGTGGCTCTTCCTTTTGATGGTTTTTGTTTAAATGATATTGCAAACAATCTCGGTCTAGATAAAAGATATACGATCGACTATACGAAAGAGTTACCGGTAAAATCGGGCTTTATCTCTAAAGAGTTTGATGATTTAGAAGCCTACTTTGATGCAGGCGGTAATGAGGTGAGAGGTTATGAGTTGAAGGTTAGAAAAAGAAAGCCAAGCGGAGAGATCGATGAGGTAGCTGAGCTTGAGAGTTATGACGGTGTTGTTGTTTATAACTGTAACCCAAATAGCCAAAAAAATATCTTTACCAATGTTTGTAAACTTTTAAAAAGCACCCCTTATCTTCAGGGTTCAAAACAGTTTAGCCAAGCGGCTAAGATAAAAGATGGTAACAAGGTGATAGTGACACTTGGAGATGAGGAGATAGAGAGGGAGTATAAAGAGCTTGACTCTCTCAAAGGCTCTATCGCTTTGATGCCGACTTTCGATCTTGGCTTTACTGTAGAGTCGTTGAAAGGTTCTTATAGATTTCATAAAGTAAATATAAAACAGGTGAGCAAATGAGTGAGATTACAGTAGAGATAAACGGACAGAAGTGTAAAGCTAAAGAGGGTGAGTTTCTCTTAAATATCGCAAGGCGTGAGGGGATATTTATCCCTGCTATCTGTTATCAAACACAGTGTTCTCCTACGCTTGCTTGTCGTCTTTGTATCGTCGATGCGGATGACAAAAGAGTCTATGCCTGTAATGCAAAAGCAAAAGATGGGATGGTCGTTAGTACTAACAGCGAAGAGATAGCCAAAGAGCGAAAAGCGATCATGCAAGTATATGATGTAAACCATCCACTTCAATGCGGCGTATGTGATCAAAGTGGAGAGTGTGAACTCCAAAACTATACGCTCTATATGGCAGTTGATAAGCAGGAGTATGCGATACCTGATACCTTTAGACCTATTAGGGATTGGGGTCCTATCAAATATGATGCGGGACTCTGTATCGTATGTGAGAAGTGTATCACTATCTGTAAAGATATGATCGGCGATGCGGTACTAAAGACTGTTCCAAGAGGAGGAGAGCCACTACCGAAAGATCTCAAAGAGCATATGCCAAAAGATGCGTACGCGATGTGGAATAAACTTCAAAAATCGATCATCGGTACCGTCAATGAAGATAACTCGCTTGAGTGTCAAGAGTGCGGTGAGTGTATAGCGGTTTGTCCGGTAGGTGCGCTGGTTAGCAGTGATTTCCAATATAGCGCAAACGCATGGGAACTGACAAAAATACCGGCATCAAATCCACACTCAAGTGACTGTTCACTTATGTACTATGAGACGAAAAAGCTTGGTAGAGAAAATAAGATCTATAGAGTGACAAATGATGCTCACTATGTTTCGCTTCCGGGAGCGGCGCGATTTGGATATGATTTTGAAAATAGAGTTCCGTCTAAAGATAAGGCGATGTTTGAGAAGGCGGTAGAGTTCTTGAAAAATGAAGCCGATACTATCAAATTTTCGAGCTTCATAACAAATGAGGAGGCTCTCATCCTGCAAAAAATGAAAGAGAAACTTGGGGTAAAACTCGTTAACGAAGATGCTTATAACTATCAACAGTTTCTCAAAGCATACGGCAAGACAAGCGGAACTTCACTCTATAGCGGCGATCTCACTAGCATAAAAAGATCGAACTTTATCATCTCCGTCGGTGGACATCTAAGATATGACTCCCCTGTTGTCGGTTTTGCAGTGAATAATGCCCTTACGATGAACAAAGGGGCACTTTTATACTTCCATCCGGTTGGTGATAAGGTGGTTGAGAAATTTGCAAAAAATGTCGTAACCATCGAGCATGAGATAGCATCCGAAGAGCATGTGCTTGCATACATACTCAAAACATTTAATGAAATCGCACTAAATGCTGAAGAGCCGAAAGTAGAAAAATTACCGAAAGAGATCGCGGATATCGTTTCAAAATATGATACAGAGAGCTTAAATCTACCGGAAGATTTAAATCTCGAGAAACTGTTAGCGAAAAAAGATCGCTTCTCATTAGTACTAGGAGAAGATCTATACAGCCACCCGAAAGCTACCAATATCGCAAAACTAGCCGGATTGATAGAGAGATATACAGAGTTTAGTGTGACGATCGTCCCAAGCAAAACGAACACGCTTGGAGTTGCGCTGATATGTGACCTCGATAAAGATGAGGGTAAAAAGGTGTTTGGCTATAACGAAGAGGGTGATTTTGTGATGAGTTCTCTTGGGGACGGTGATTTGGATGCACCCGCACTCAATCAGCAAGAGGGGACATTTACCTCAATCAACAAAAAGGTAGTCCCAACCAATGTGGCGATAGAGTATAGCGGGTATATACTCAATGATCTTGCCAATGCGCTAGGCTTAGATAAAAAACTAACGATTGATTATACCCCTGAACTTCCTAGAAAGAGCGGCTATCAGATGGCGGAGTTTGATATGCTTCCAAACTTCTACAACAATGCCGGAGATGAGATAAGAGGCTATGACTTGAGAGTAAAAAAAGTGAAGGTTGATGAGAGTTTAGAGGATATCTCTAAGGTAGAGAGTATCAAAAACCCTCTCTATCTCTCAAACCCTATCAATCAATTTAGCCCTTGGACCAATAAAGCACATCAGTTAAAAGATGAGGGTGGTCTATATGTAAGTAGCGAATATTTGGAAAAGAGCGGTTTGAGTGAAGGGAGTGAGGTAGAGGTAAACGGCTTGAAACTGAAAGTCAAGCTTGACAAGCAGTTAAAGGGTGATATCGCTTATATCCCTACATTTGATAAAAATATCGACTATAAAACAATCTTTGCGAACGGTTATAGATTTGCCGAAGCAACTATAAGAGAGGTGAAATGATGAGTGAAAGTGCATATATCATAGAGACGGTTATTAAGATTATCGTTATCTTGACGGTTTTTTCTGCTCTTGCGGGTATTACGACATATTTTGAGAGAAAAGTTCTTGCATTTATGCAACGAAGACTGGGACCTATGCATGTGGGACCTTACGGTATCTTACAGGTGTTGGCTGACGGTATCAAGCTCTTTACAAAAGAGGATATCGTACCGCAGAACGCTGTAAAGCCTATATTTATGATAGCGCCTGTTATCGCTGCGGCAAGTGCCTTCATAGCGATGTCGGCAATACCGTTTTTGCCTGAATTTAGGTTGCCGTTTACCGATTATGTCGTTCATCCGATCGTTGCGGATGTGAATGTAGGGCTTCTCTTTGTCGTGAGTGTCATGGCGGTAGGCATGTATGCGCCGCTCCTTGGTGGTATGGCATCAGCAAACAAGTGGTCACTTTTAGGAGCAGCGAGGACGGTCATACAGATGTTATCGTTTGAAGTGGTAACAGGCTTGGCGCTTATCTCTCCGCTCATGATGGTCGGCTCACTTTCGCTTATCGATATTAACAATTATCAAGCGGAGCATGGATGGATCGTTTGGGCGCAACCGGTTGCATTTATCTTGTATTTGATTTCGGGTTATGCGGAGACGAACAGAACGCCGTTTGATCTTCTTGAGCATGAAGCTGAGGTTGTAACCGGTTATGCGACAGAGTATAGCGGTATGAGATGGGGACTTTTTGCGATAGGTGAGTATGCAAATATGTTTACGGTGGCATTTATCGCATCACTTGTCTTTTTAGGCGGATTTAATCCGATGGGATTTATTCCGGGAGGATTGGCGATCATACTTAAAGTCTCTCTTTTAGTCTTCCTCTTTTTATGGGTAAGGGCAGCTTGGCCACATGTTAGACCGGATCAGTTGATGTGGCTATGTTGGAAAGTATTGATGCCGCTTGCAGTTGTAAATATTTTGATTACCGGTATAGTACTAATATAGGAGTTGAGGATGATGGATTTAAAGGTATATAATAACAGAAATGTAACGGACGACTACCTCTATATAGATGCGGGGAAACCTCCTAAAACATGGCAAGAGAAGTTTAAAAGAGTGGTACAAAGAACGCTAAAGGGTGAGTTGTTTGTCGGACTTTGGATCGTTTTTAGAGAGATGATCAAATTTGATATCCATACGGTACTCTATCCGGTTGAAAAGTTACCGGTAAGCCCAAGATATAGAGCGTTGCATCAGATAAAGAGATTACTTGAGAGCGGTAACCAAGCTTGTATCGGGTGCGGGCTCTGCGAAAAGATATGTATCGCAAACTGTATCGAGATAGAAAGTAAGTATAGTACGAAGGGGAGAAAGGTTGTTCGAGGGTGGACACTGAACCTTGGTAGATGTATCTATTGCGGATATTGTGCGGAAGTGTGTCCTGAACTTGCAATTACACACGGACAGGATTATGAGAATGTGAGTGAACAGAGAGCGCACTTTGCAACGATGCCTGATCTCGTTACTCCTATGGATGTTTTTAGAGCAGGTAAGCAAAAGCCCTATCCTGGATTTGGTGCGGTGAGTCCGAATGCGGATGAAAATGTGAAAAAAACGCCGTTGGCGTATTAAGGAAGAGAAATGGAATCGATAGCTTTTTATCTTTTTTCAATTATAACGGTTGGAATGTTTTTGATCGTTGCGTTTAGTAAAAATGCACTCTATGCAATGAGTGCGCTCGCTGCCGGCATGATATTTATATCAGGGTTTTTCTTCCTTTTGGATGCGGATTTTCTCGGCGTTGTTCAGATAGTCGTCTATACCGGTGCCGTTATGGCGCTTTATGCGTTTGGTATGATGTTTTTTGATACGACGCAAGAGGTAAAAGAGAACAATAGAGATAAAAAGATCGTCTATGCGCTTGGAATCGCAAGTGCGATCTTGGTAGTTATCATGTTATCCGGTCCAATCGTCGCTAAAAATATTATGCCGGATGCTCCGCTGACTACCGCTTCGATTATCGGCGGAACCAATCCTCAACAAGTGGGTATCATACTCTTTACAAAATATCTCATACCGTTTGAGTTGGCGGCAGTGATGCTTCTTGTTGCGATGATAGCGGGTATCATACTTGTCGGTAAAAAGATGGATGATAGTATCACGCTAAAACTTGATGAGCAGATAGAAAAAGAGGAGTTTAATATAGAGACAAAGGATAAGAGATGATTACGCTAACGCACTACTTAGTACTATCGGGGATACTGTTTGTAATCGGCTTGGTTGGTGTTATAAGAAGAAAAAATCTACTGATGCTCTTCTTTTCAACCGAAATTATGTTAAACGCTGTCAATGTAGGTCTTGCGGCAATATCAAAATTTCACCAAGATCTTACAGGTCAAATTTTTGCATTTTTTATCATAGCGGTTGCAGCAAGTGAGGTTGCCGTAGGTCTTGGTCTCTTAGTACTATGGTACAAAAGAAACGGCAGCATTGATCTTGAAACACTACAAAAGATGAAGGGGTAGAGATGGAGAAGTATCTATATATCGCACTATTTGCACCTATAGTAGGTTCACTATTTGCGGCACTATTTGGAAACAAGCCTAAAAAACTCTTTGTTGGAATAGTGGCATCCGCTCTGCTTTTTCTCTCATGGCTTGCTTCTATGAAGCTTTTAGGCTATGTTGAAGGTGACAGGATCGTTCATGTATCACTCTTTTCATGGATAAGTGCCGGTAACTTCAATGTCGATTTCGGTTTTGTTGCGGATCAAGTGTCGGTCATTATGATGGTTACCGTTACAACAGTTTCAACACTGGTTCACATTCACTCGATAGGTTATATGGATCACGATAAAGGTTTTAACAGATACTTCTCCTATCTATCGGCATTCGTTTTCTCCATGATGGTACTTGTTATGAGTGACAACTTCTTGGGTCTCTTTATAGGTTGGGAAGGTGTCGGTGTCTGTTCATGGTTACTTATCGGACACTGGTATCATAAACCGGATGTATCTCCGGAAGTCAATCCTGCAAGAAGTCCCTCTTGGGCGGCAAATGAAGCGTTTGTGATGAATAGAATAGCAGACCTCGGTATGCTGGTGGGAATATTCTTGATATACTGGAATTTTGGAACGCTAAAATATGACGCGGTTTTTGCTCATGTAAATGATATATCGACTTCCACAAAGGTTGCTATCGGTATCTTCCTCTTTATCGGTGCAATGGGTAAATCGGCTCAATTTCCTCTACATACTTGGCTTGCAAATGCGATGGAGGGTCCAACACCGGTTTCAGCGCTTATCCACGCCGCGACAATGGTTACCGCGGGTGTATATCTTGTGATAAGAGCGCATGATCTCTATATGACGATTCCAAATGTCGGTTATTTTATCGCATGTTTGGGTGCATTTGTGGCGGTATTTGCCGCTTCGATGGCACTTGTAAATCTCGATATGAAAAGAATCATCGCATACTCTACCCTTTCACAGCTTGGGTATATGTTTGTGGCGGCAGGGCTTGGGGCGTACTGGATAGCCCTCTTTCACCTTATGACTCACGCCTTCTTCAAGTCGGTACTCTTCTTGGGTGCCGGTAATGTGATGCATGCGATGGATGATGAGTTAAATATCAAAAAGATGGGCGGTTTATCTAAAGTGATGCCTTGGACGATGACGATTATGACGATTGCATCATTGGCGCTAGCGGGTATTTGGCCGTTTGCCGGTTTCTTCTCAAAAGACAAGATACTCGAAACCGCCTTTGCTGAGCACCATTACATCTTATGGTTTATGTTGTGGGTCGGTGCAGGTATGACTGCATACTACAGCTTTAGACTAGTGATGCTTATCTTCTTTGGTGAGAAGAGATATGGTGATGAGCATCATCCACATGAGGCATATCCGTTTGTGATTGCGGCGATGGTTCCACTAGCGATATTGGCTACTATCGCAGGATTTTTTGAAGAGAGTTTTGTAGAGTATGTAACTCAACTGCTACCTGAGTATGAGCCTCATGTAGGTTGGTTTACTTTCTTAGTACTTCTTATCATCACTTTAGGTATTGCGATAAGCGGTATAGTACTAGCGGTTACGAAGTTTTCAAAAGGTGATTTTGACGAATTTTTTGAGAAGCTCGGTGTGAGAAAAATACTTCTCAATCAGTACTATATTCCAAAAATATATGAAGAGTATGTGATGAAGCCATATACGGCACTTTCAGAATTTGCGTGGAAAAAAGTGGATATGAGAGTGGTTGACGCAACGGTTGATTTAATCGCAGGTGCGATTTACAAAATAGGTGATAAGGCTAGATGGATGCAAAGCGGTAGTTTATCAAACAATCTAAAATGGATGGCTCTGGGAATGGTGTTGCTCTCTATAGCAGCTCTCATTTTTGGACCAATGAAGTAAGGAGAGGGCATGGAGACTATTTTAACACTACTTATATTTTTTCCGGCAGTAGCGGCGCTTTTTGGATATGCTATTGATAGAGAAAATATAAGGATATATGGTATAACAATAGCAGCGATAGAGTTTGTTTTCTCGCTTGTACTTTGGATAGGGTATGATAGCTCAGTAGGTGGATACCAATTTTTAGAGCATATGCCTATTGCACCGCAATTTGGTATCAATTATGATCTAGGTATAGATGGTATAAGCCTATTTCTTATCATCCTAAGTACATTTATGACGCTCATCTCTCTTATCGGTTTAACTATAACTGAGAATGTAAAGAACCTTATCGTTTCAATTCTCTTTTTAGAGATGACGATGGTAGGTGTTTTTGCCGCACTGGATGTGATACTCTTTTATCTCTTTTGGGAGCTTTCACTAGTTCCTATGCTCTATATTATCGGTGCATGGGGTGGAAATCTCCGTATATATGCGGCTATCAAGTTTTTCCTCTATACATTTGCAGGTAGTTTGATCATGCTTGTCGGTATCCTTTATGCCGCTTACCTTTATAAAGAGGGTATGGGTGAGTGGAGCTTCTCTATACCTAACTGGCAAGAGTTTAGATTTCCGCTCTCAGCTCAAATGTGGCTTTTTGCAGCTTTCTTTATCGGTTTTGCGATCAAAGTTCCTATGTTTCCATTCCATACATGGTTGCCTTATGCACACGGTCAAGCACCGACTATCGGTTCGGTGATCCTTGCGGCTGTACTCTTAAAAATGGGTACATACGGTTTTGTGAGATTTTCACTTCCGATGTTTCCTGATGCATCGGTTTACTTTATCACGCCGATAGCAATACTCTCTTTGATCATGATCGTATATACGGCGATGGTGGCATATGCTCAAGAAGATATGAAACAAGTTATCGCCTACAGTTCCATCTCTCACATGGGTGTGATTATGCTCGGTGTGTTTGCGATGAACTCTGAGGGTATTAGCGGTAGTCTCTTTTTGATGATAAGTCACGGTATCGTCTCGGGGGCTCTATTTATGCTGGTCGGTGTTATCTATGATAGAAGACATACTAAGCTGATGAAAGAGTTTGGAGGTCTAGCGGCGGTCATGCCGAAATACGCAACGATATTCGGTATTATGTTGATGGCTTCAGTTGGATTACCGCTCACTATCGGGTTTGTCGGTGAATTTCTTTCTCTCATGGGATTTTATAAAGTTTCTCCGATCATGACGATTATCGGTGGTACATCGATTATACTCGGTGCGGTTTATATGCTCACTCTGTTTAAAAAATCATTTTTTGGTCCACTTACCAATAAAGCAAACGAGAATTTAAAAGACTTAACAACGCAAGAGATGTTTGCGCTTGTACCTTTAACCGCGCTTGTGGTGATATTAGGTATATATCCAAATCCATTACTAAAGCCGATAGATAAGAGTGTTAAAGAGATGATTATCAAGATGGATGAAAAAGCGATTTCACCAAAAACAAAAGAGCTATTTATGAAAGTAAATAGCGTCGGAAAGGATAGATAATGTTGGATCCAATTTCTATAGATTACGGTGCGCTAAATTTAGCAACACTGGCTCCTATGAGTATCATGATAGTAGGTGCTTTGGCGATATTGGTGATAGATCTGATCAATAGTAAAATATCAAAAAGCTTTTATGTGATGATAAGTGAGCTTTTTATACTTTTGGCTTTGGGTTCAGTCTTTGGATTTAGCGGTGAGGAGAGAGGGTTTTTTGATGTAATGTTGATAGACGGTATCGCAAAACTTGCGGAAGCTATCATATTTATCGCATCAGCACTCTTTATCCCGCTTGCAATGACATCAAAAAGGTTTCATGAGTTTAGCTATCCAGAGTTTTTCGCACTCTTTTTGTTTATGATAGCGGGATTTGCGTTTATGGTGACGACTGATAATCTCATATTGATTTTCATTGGACTTGAAACTTCAAGTTTAGCTTTATATACACTTATCGCGATGCACAATCGTGAGAAATCGTTCGAGGCGGCGATCAAATACTTTACGATGGGTGCGCTTGCCGCTGGATTTTTTGTATTTGGTGTGATGATACTCTATGCACTTACCGGCAGTATGGAGATACAAAAGATACAAGAAGTGCTAGTTCAAAACAATTTCCAACCTATCATGGGTGTTTTAGTAGGCGTTGTATTTATGTTAGTGGCGATAGGATTTAAACTCTCTATGGTGCCGTTTCAAACATGGGTGCCTGATGTCTACGAGGGTGCGAGTGCCGCGCTTGCTGGATATATGTCTATCGTCCCTAAGATAGCCGGATTTATTGTAGCGATGAGACTATTTGAGTTTTTGGTGCATGCAGATATCGTGTGGGTTAAAAATATGTTATGGGTTGTCGTAGTACTAACGATGACAGCTACAAATATTATGGCACTTGCGCAAGAGAGTGTAAAGAGGATGTTGGCATATAGCTCTATCAGTCACGCCGGTTTTGTGATGGCGGCGATTTTGATAGGCACGACAAAATCAAACTCGGCACTCTTTTTGTACTGGATACTCTTTACCTTTACAAACCTTGGTGCTTTTACCATGCTGTGGGTCTCAAGACATAAGACAAAAGGGACATTTGGTACGAGATATGATCATCCCTATAAGAAGTTTTCTGGTATGGTGAAGATTATGCCTGTCAATGCCGTTATCATGGGAATGTTCATGCTCTCACTTGCCGGTATTCCGCCGTTTTCACTCTTTTGGGGTAAACTCTACTTAATGAGTTCAGCGATAGATGCTGGTTATATATCATTGGCTGTGATTATGGGTATCAATTCAGCGATATCGGTCTACTATTACCTGAAACTGGTTGTCTATATGTTCCTCTATGAGCCGGTAACCAATGATGGAACGATCTATATGAAAAATGCCTCTCCAATGCTTAAATCGATCATCGGTTTTGCCGCTATTATGACATTAGCTGCTATATTCTTAGTAGGACCACTTTTGAGTATGATCACGCACTATGTGAAGATAAGCGGTTTTTAAATAGCGTGTGAGAGTTCTCTCTCACGCCTTTTTAAAATAGCTCCCTTATGCTATAATCTGCTTTATGAGTAGATTAATATTTTTAATTTTATTGGCATTATATTTAAATGCTTCAAATTTATCCATAAATCTTATCAAAGATGACAATATTACTTATTCAATACTTCACTTAAGAGATACAAATCTTATCAAATGTTACCAAACAGATGATGATCATTTTAAAGAGATTGTTATTTGCCAACTTCAAAACAGAATATCAAAGAGAGAAGCACCCATCGAAGATCGCTATTTCAAAGTAAATTTTGAAGATAATTTAGTTGAAATAAGACCAAAATATCACTTTCTGATCTACTCATATGATGAGAATTTTACCTCTTCAAAAATCGTAAAAACAAGCACTAAAGATCTCTCTAAACATTGGGTAGTAGTCGGATATAGAGACGAGAGTAAACTTTTTAAAAAAAGGAGTGAGGAGGGGATAAATTTTCCCATAGAGTTTCACTCTTTTAAGTTACCGATAATCGGTGAATTAGATTTTGATAAGAAACCTTTAATCAATCCAAAAAAGGGGCAAAAGATATTGAGGATCAAAAATCTCTACAAAGAGAAAAAGTATGAGAGAGTTATCCAGAGCGTTGAGACCTTTCTAAGAGATGAGGAGAGTGATAGTCCCTTCATCTCTGAAGCATCCCTCTATAAACTCATGGCGATAGATAAGATCCTTAATGTAGCTAAAGAGAGTGATAGCGATATAGATCCCTATGAGTTTATAGATATGTGCAATGCGTGGATAGATCAAAACCCATCCAACGCTAAACTCCCGCTTGTCTATGAGTTTTTGGCAAAGACATATCTAAAACTTGGACGAGGAAAAGATGCTCAAAAGTATCTCGATATTTTAGATCAAGAGTATAAAGATAGCAGATATAACTACGAAACAAAGATCTATCAAGCGGATATACTTAGTACTAAGAGTAAGCTTTCCCAAGCAAAATCGTTATACAAATCGGTTTTATTTAGTACTAAAGATTATGATTTAGCGTCAGAAGCGGCACTTAAATTGTCAAAGCTCTACTTATCACAAAAGCGTCTTCAAAAAGCAAAACTATTTACTAAAAAGGTCTTGGAAGCAAATCCAAAGTTTATCAATAAATCTCAACCTTTAGCATTTGCCTTAGCCAAAGCGTTTGTAAAAAATAGTGAAGCGAACCTATCGTTAGAGATCATTTCTCATTTTGGTGAAGAGATAGAGGTAGATAAAGATGAGTTGGATAAAAGCAGAGCCTATTGGCATGAATTAAACGGTGATATAAAAGCGGCGATAGAGGGTTATAGAAAATATTTAAAAAGGTGGCAAGAAGGAAAATATAGAGAGTTCGTTTCACTTCATCTCAATAAGCTCCTACTTGGCTTGGATGAGAGTAATGAAACAAAACGGTTAAACTACATTGAGACACTTCTCAAAGAGTATGGGAACAATAGCGATCTCAAGAAAAAGGCGATCCTAGAGAAAGCAAAGATACTTTTTAAGCAGGGTAAGTATGAGGAGGTTTTAGACTTAAGAGCTGACCTTTCATCAAAAGAGGGGAAAGAGTTAGTACGAAAGAGTGCACTGAAGCTTTTTGTCAATAGCTTAAAGAGAAAAGAGTGTCAAAAAGCGCTACGCCTTAAGGACGAGCACAATATTACAACCCCCAAAAACCAAAACGAGGATATATTTGTTTGTTATAAAGAGACTCACCGCTATAGAAGTGCCTTAAAGATAGCCAAGGAGATGAGTAGAAGCGATGACATTAAAGAGAGACAAAGGTGGTACTATGAAGAGGTCAAACTCCTCTCAAGACTCACCAAGGATAAAGCGTTGCTTTTAGTGGCAAATGATCTTGAAAAACTCTTGTCTCTATCACCAAACAGGAAGTATCAAGATATCATTTTTGATAAAATTGAGGCGTTTTATCGTTTGAAAGCGTATGATGACCTGATGCTAAGAGAGATCAGCAAAGCCCAGAAGCTTTTTCCAAATGACCCACGACTACTTGACGCACTCAATAGAGCACTAGAGTATGCAAAACGCATACAAGATACCAATATGATAGAGATCTATGCCAAAAAGATGGTGGATCTGCAAAAGAGACTCAAGATAGACCCCTATTCACCTAAACTTGAGATAGATTTGGTAGAAGCTTTAAGGCAGAACGGAAAATATAAAGAGGCTTTGAAGGTCGATCTATCTCTACTTTATAAAAAACTGAGTGATGATCAAAGGGCGCATGTTTTATACCTAGCCGGATATCTGAGTGAAAAGCTAAACAGAAAGAAAGAGGCAAAAGACTTCTATCTAAAGTGTGGAGAGATCGTTGAAGATAGTGCTTGGGTTGGATTGTGCAGTGAAAATGCTCAGTTATTAGATGAGTGATATATTTTGATCCTAAGGGAGTTGATCCCTTAGTGTTAACTTTATAAGTATTGAGTGTTCCGAAAAACTGTTGTTTTCACTCAAACGAGATATAATTTTTTGCTACGCAACCAGTTAAAAACTCTACTAAAAAGTGCAAACGGGAGAACCGTTTGAAAACGACAATTGCTTGTCGTTTTCAGGTTCGCACGGCGATGCTAATATGCAGGCGTGCATAGCATACGCCTAAAGTGCCCCTTCGGGGTTGAGTGCACTTTTTTAGCCTACGGCTACCGCTGAGTTTTTAACTTATCCGAGCCTTGCTACAATCCCGCAGGAACGGAGTGACGAAGACAAAACTATAAACTTTTCGTTCAATCAACAGTTTGTCAGAAGATTTTATTATTATTTGTTACAGTGGTGTAACATTTTTCGCTTCGGGTCCTTTTTGTCCCTGACCTATCTCAAAACTCACTCTCTGTCCATCATCAAGTGATACTCTACCACCTTGTGGATTATTCACTTGTCTAAAATGTACAAATATATCATCACCACCGTCTTCTTGTCTGATAAAACCGTAACCCTTTTCGTCATTGAACCATTTAACGGTTCCTATTAGCAATTCTGCCATTGTGTAACACCTTTTATAAAAATATCGAGTCAAATCATGAGAGAAACAACAAAGAGAGTCTCTAAGAAGTATCTTTCAAGTTATCGTCAACTCATTATATCTTTATTTTTCAAAATATCCAAATTTTCAGTATGAAATCAAAAACTTTTGGTCAATTGATCTAAAGATTCGTTATCAAGCTTCATTCTCATTTTGAGATAGGCGCCCTCGGCGCTATTGAGATAGGTTGAGAGATCTTTATCATAGTAGCCTTTGAAGTTGTATCCTACACCTAAGTAGAGATTTTTAAAGAAGCTATATCCTAGATATCCGCCGTAACTCTCCTGCATATCCCCGCTCTCCCATATATGCAGGAGTGAGCCGTTGACTCCTATTTCGATTTTTTTGCTTAAGTCATAGATCGCTTCAAGACCGATAGCGTCAACCGTAGTACTAAACTCATTATTATCGATTTTTTCTCTATTTATCTTTATGGCATAGTGGCTGGATATTTGACTTTTGTTTGAGGGATTTATGACTCCCTTTAGAGCAGCAATAACTGTTTTGCTATCACTATATCTATCTTTACGGTGATCTATTTTTAGTTGAGAGAGTAGGGTATATGCACTATCGCCTCTATAGGCGATACTAAATTTTGCTTCACCGTCATAAGCTCTAGTACTATTTATCTCATTACTGATATTTTCTCTGATACCCATAGCAAAGCCCAAGTCTCTATTTAGCTCAGTATATGCACCGAAGTTGATGTTCAACTTATCGCTTTGAAACCCATCTTTATACTCAAGCATCGTATTAAAGATCCATTTTTTGTGTTTGTAGTTTGCTCCGATGGAGTATGAGGTGTAATCTTTTTGTATATTATTTGAGTCTAAAGATTTTTGATTCTCTAAAGCGGCATTTATCGAGAGCTTTTTATTGACTCTGTAGTATTGGTTCAGACCTAAAAATCCAAAGAGTCTATTTTCATCGTTTTCAAGCTTTTGTGTGATACCGCTTTGTATCGTAGCGCCTCTCCATGCCATACCTTTGAGACCGATTTTTGATGCTCTCTCTTTTTCGGTTTTCCCTTCTAACATCTCATGGTTGACAAAAAGTTCCAAAGTGTTGGTCACTCTATAGGATAACTCTCCAAAAACTCTATCTTTTTGATAATTACTTCGCTCTGCGATACTCTTTTCATAGGCCAATGAGAGACCTACTTTTCCGTGAAAAAATCTCTTTTGAAGTGCGGATATGATCTGAGAGAGATCGCTCTCTTTTTTGATAGTGTCTTTTGCAAATCTATACCCAGCTATCGCCATCCAGCCACCCCTATTAAAGATTAGCTTGCTCTCAAGAGTATCTCGTTTACGATTATCTTTTAGACCTTTTTCACCATGGTAGGATAGGGCAATTAAAAAGTTGTCAAAGTAGCTTATCGTACTGTCGATACCGTATCTATTTGACCCTGCGAGAGAGTTATTTTGAAAGCCGAGTCCAAAGTCTCTCTCTTGGTGCCTAATATAGGCTTTCGTATGAACGAATTTATTGAAGTGCTCCATCTCTACTAGATAGGCATTTGCACTGGAAGATGCTTTTTTTGTTGTAGCATATTCCCCGTTTAGTACCAAGTTTTTGAGAAGATTGATCTTAAAATCTGCGCCATAAAGGGTGTCATACTCGTCATCTGCATTCTCTTGAGCGATAGTACTAACCCCTACCTCTGCTCTATCTTTTGCAAATTTAATCGTAGCTCTTCCGCCCGCAACGACCCTATCGCGCTTCTCATCACCCAACTCATACTCTACGACTATCGTTTGAGGATTTCCGTACCTATCCCTTGAAGCTATCGGCTCTTTAAAATAGATCAAACCGTTTTGATAGTCGATCGAGTAGTCATATATTTCTGCATAACCTCTCTTATCTAGTACCAATTCACCCCTATATCTATCTCTAATCTCAATATAAACCTTTTCACTTCCCGGATATATCGAGTCTGTTTTGATTTTGTAGGGACCGCTTGTACCGTCAGGCACTATCTCCACTCTTTTAAATCCGCTTGAAGTGTTTGAGGCAAAGGCAGTATACTCGAAGCTATCTCCGTGATATTCTGACTTGATACCAGTAACTCTTCTGCTATATCTGCTTAGTTCAAGTTTATCAAGTCCCGTTTCAAAGTCACCGAACATCGCATAAAACTGCTCCTTTTCTATCTTGAGATAGAGTTTTTTGCTTGTCGGTGCTTCGTTTTGGTCGATAGCGTTATCACCGTATATGGTAAACTGCCTACTATTTTGCGCATCTTTGTCGATAAACTCTTTCTCTTTTTTACTATTTCTACCGCTTTTATAGGCGATGGTTAAAAGTGTATCTTTGCCTATTGTACCTTTTGCAAAGAGTGAAACTTTACCGTCAGTGAGTAGCTCTTTGGAGTTTACTTTTTTAAGATCTTTTTTGATCTCTTGATAACCTATACTCCCTTCTGCAAAGCCCACTAACAACCACTCTCGATTTTTAGGTGTTAACCATGTTGTAAGGTATTGATTTGGTTCTTGAAACTCAAAATGAAGTTTAACTTCACCTGTAACGGTTGTCGGCATAAGCTCTATATACGCTATACCGTCATCTAATATAATGAACCGATTCCTCTCACCTCTCTCTAATAGCGGATCTTCTTCGTAAAGTTTTGATTTAGCCATAGAAATATAGGGATTTGAAAGCTCAAATGTTCCGGTTACTCCTCTCCTTAAAGGGTGTCCACTTGCATCATACATCTTTACGGCTATTACCGGTGGATTTTTACCGTCAGCTATGAGATATGATTTTTCAGGTACGATCACCGCTTTTACTGGTGAGGTTGAAAAGTGCACCTTTCTTTCAAATCTCCCTATCTCTTTGCCGCTTTTATCTTTTACTACCATCTCCAAAATATTATCGCCATCTACTATATCGATACCGCGATATTTGGAGATACTCCACTTTTTATCTTTGCTATCGACATATCCGTCAAAATTTAGCATATTTACTTTTTTGCCGTTTATCAGTAGTTCTACCTTGTCATCCTTTTGATGTAAAAAAGCTACTTTGATTGCCGGCATAGGCGGTATGAAATCCTCTTTCGGCCATAAAAAGCCTCTCTTTTTTTTAAATGTATCAAAGGAGTTAGTACTAAAGATTGGCATAGTGATCTTTTTGGGCTTTGGTATTTTGTAACTCATATCACTTCTCAGAGCAGAGCTGATAGTATTCTCTCTAAGACAGAAGTGTATATCTCCTATATGCGCTGACGAGGTATCGACAAATCTACTAATAGCACTTCCGTTACTTCTTGCATTTGCTCTACATTCATAGGCGATATATTTACCCTCGATAGAAGTAGGATCTATGGAGACGACATGCAGGGATGGATCGATATCGCTAAAGTGAAATCTTCCATATTTGTCACTGATAGCATATCGTCCGCTATCTAGATATATCTTGACACCTTCGACCCCTTTGCTGCTATTGCCGTCAAGCAAAATTTTTCCGGTTATGGTAGAGCTATCGTCAAACTCTCCTACTCTCTTCACCTTTACCGTAACGCTATTGGAGTACTGTTTATCGTAGAAGAGTAGGCTCTTATTTATGATATACCTTGGCTTTTTTGCCTCATTTCTAATGACAAAGGATATGCTTCTTTTTTGATGTGCTTTTAGTGATAGATTAGTACTAAAGCTGTTATGCGCTTTATCTATCGTAAAACCATCAAATCTTTTGTCATCCAGATAAAAGCTGCCCTTTATATATTTTGCACCTCTAGATAGGGTATTTACCAGCTTAGCGGTAGATATGTCCATGTTGCTACTATTTTCTAGTACTATCTCGACTTTAAAAAATTCGCCGATACCAACCTCCTCTTTTGAACTATCCATATCTATCCAAACTTTTGGAGGAGTAGAATTGTTGTTTTGAAGTGTTGTCACCTTTTTAGGTATTTGTGTGATAAAAGCTCTGGCGTGAATCTTTGAAGAAATAGCTCTGCTTTTTTTATTAGTACTAGATTTATACAAAAAGGCATCTAACTCATCTCCCTCTTTGACAAAAAGCTTGCCGTCAAATTTGCTTTTGCATCGGGTTGTAGTATTGATATACCCTACATATTTAGTACTATTTCCATCTCTTTTGAGTGTGATGACCTCTTTATCTTCACCACTCTTTATGCAAAACTTTAGACTCTTTTTATCCGCGTATGGATCATCATATACTAAAAAGATCGGCTCATCTTTTTTATAAATCAGGCACTTTGCTATCGGAATCTTTTTCCCTATATCGATCTCTTCGCCGGTAGGCAGTTTGAGAGGGGGTAACTGTTTAAAGCTAGTTTTTGAAGGCTTGTCTAGAGTGAGAAAGTCTATTGCATCGATCTCAACAAAAAAGTTAGAAGATGTATCATATCTATAAAAAAGAAGTAAGGGTTCAGGCTTGATAGATGTTTGATTGATATCATTTTGAGTCCTTACTACTATTTTAACATAGTTTGAGATGGCTTGATTAACACTATTGCTATTGACTACTTGTGATAAGTTTTGTTGGGTTGAACCTTCTGTAGTATGAGCTTCCCTACTATCTTCATCATCAACAATAAAGGATGCTTTAGCGGGAGTAAAAACAATATCTTTAAAATTTACAGAAAAAAGTGAAGTAGGTAGAAAAAATGTATAGAGCAGGAAGAGAAAAATCCATCCTACTCTCATATAAATCCTCTAAGACTACTTAATTTTAGCTTTGATATATGCACACTCGGTAGTACCACCCGCAACTGTATCAAAGTCTATTTTTAATGTTCCTTGTGCATCAGGATCTTGACCGTTGGCTCCGTTAGCACCTGTTATTTCACTCTCATTCGTATTACAATCACAAATTCCAGTTCCGCTATACATTACAACACTCTGACCGGTTGTATCAAGGATATCTGGATCTAAAGTATCAGTAACAATGGCACCACTTGCTTCAGCTCCTCCCTCAGCATTTGTAACGATGTAGCAATATCTGATAGTTGCACCAGGAATCCTTTTTGGATTATTAGTACCGTTTACCGGATCGTCAATAACTATTGAGTCTTTAGAAACAGTTACGGTTGCAGTGACAATCTTCCAAGCATCAGCACTGCTAAATTTACCATCATGTTCCGCATCTGCACTTCCTGCTCCGTCAGCAAATACGATTTGAACAGTTGCTTTGTCATCTGCTTGGTTAGCATTATCACTTGTTATCGCATTTCCTTGAGTTGAAGCTGTTCCGCCTTGAGCTACTTGAACTTCGAGGTCATAAACAGCAACATTATTATTAGCCGCATCAGCTGGCACATCCGCTACGATAAATACAGTCTTCTCTTGATCGGGTTCTAACTCATCGATATATGTTTGGGTATCTTTACTCTCATCATATACCCCATCACCATCATCTACAAAAACTCTCACATTTGTTAAGTCATAGTTGTCATTAACTTGATTTTCTCCACTAAATACGGTAGTTGAAGCTGTTAAAGCATTTAAATGAAAATCTTGTACAGTATTACCATCATTTCTAACTTTAAATGTTAACAAAACATTGGTTTGTCCCGGATTTGCCGTTACAGCTTGTGCATCAACAGTAGTTACCGTCATATCCACTTTGTTATCCACTACATAAGTTTCAGTTGAAGTTGCTTCAGATGTTTGACCATTTACAGTAAATTGAAGAGTTGCTGTTGTATCAACTGAAGTTCCTGAAAGTGTACCTTGGGCAAAAGCACCAGTAGTACTAAGTCCAAGTAGTGTAGCAACTGCTAATTTTTTACTATGTTTAAACATTATTAACCCCCTATATATGTTTTTTTTATTTTAATTTTGTTTTAAAGCTAACAGAAGTTTCTCTGTTTGCACCAAGTTTTGAGAGTATCCATCTAACATTTGTGTAGTCTTTTGCCGTAGCTACTCTCTCAACACCGCCTCTCTTAACCTTCAAGTCTTTAGCTTTTGCAAAATGCTTTCCGCCGTCAACGGAAAAGAGTATCTCACAATTTCCTTCACATGATGCACTATCAGGCACATAAACCGTATGTTTTGGTATAGTGTTGTTTAGTACCATATTTTTGGCATCACTTTTGGAGTTATTTTTTATAATATTTTTATATACAACAATATCTCCCGGAATAACCTTTTTTGCATCAACCAAAATCACCTTTCTTTTACCACTCTTATCAACCTTGACGACCTCTTTGTATGCTTTGGTAACCAATTTGATAGGAGAGTTATCTTTAGCATGAATGCTTAAGCTTATAAGCATAGATGCAACGATAAGACGAATCGATCTTTTCATCCTATAGCTCCTTTATCTTACTCTAAGCCTATATTTTGCAATATAGTGGCTAGATATATCCATATCGCCTAAATTCAAAAAAATTTTAGCTTTTCTGTTTTTATAGCGTCTTTTATATCTTCCCTCATCCCCATCTTTTTTGTCTGTTAGTCCCCTACCATTGAGCGTTAAAGAGTTTTTAATATATATTGTTTCATTTGGAATTTCATCCTCAATCTTTACATTTTTTACCACTCCATCACCGTCAACGGAGATATCAAGTGTTACGGTGATTATCCCTTTATCATCTTGCTTAACACTCTTTTGTAAAATCAAAGTCGCTTTTAAAAATTTAAAATTTCCTTCATCTTCACCGATACCTCCATTTAGACCGTCAATGGCATCAACCCTTTTTTCCCCTTTTTGGGGATGTACTTTTCCTGGTATTCCACTCCCGCCTCTTCTTGATACCGCTTTTAATGAGTAGTAGGCTTTTGCGCCGTTTTTTGCATCTTGTTGTTTACCTATATCAGATACGATAAATACCAACTGCTCTTCATCGGGTTTAAGAGTGACGGTTTTTCTAACTCTGTCAGATGAGTCAAGGTAGTAGTTTCTGTTTCTATCAAGATAAACTTTGCTTTTTTTTGGTTGAAAGTCAGATTTGTAGCTTAAGAACTTTTTTATCAAGTTAAACCTATCTGTACCGTTTCCGCTATTTAAAACTTTAAATGTTAAAACTCTCTTTTTATCTCCAGATACTACGGTAATATCTTGTGCATCAATCCAGGATACCTTTACATCGATAAGTTGAGCGACAATGCTTTTTTGTACATTACTTTTGGTATGAAAGTCTCTATTACCCATTTTATAATCAAGTGTAGCCACATTTGTTATAACGGTTCCAGCTTTAACACCCTTTGCAAAAAGTTGGGGTATAAAAAGTATTAGAAATAGGAATATTCTCATTTATAAGCCAAATATTTAATATATTTGTTTTAATATCGGTAATTTATGAAATAATTTTAGTTGAATTGGAGTTTTAGTACTAATGACAGTTAAGCGTTAATTTTGCAGATGTGTTATTGAAGTATGGAGGGTATTTCATCTTGACTCTAAATCTCTTAATCTCTCCCGGTTTTATATTTTTTGCGACTAAAAACTCCTCTTTGACGCTATTTGATTTATACTCTTTTTTATCCCCAAATATCGAATCCAAACCTCTTGGCTTAAAAAAAGAGTCTTTAGGTCTTCCCATCTTATAGACATTGTTTGTGAGCTTGACCTCTACCTTGCAGTAGCCAAGCTTATAATCACCGGTATTTTTCAATTTACCGTTGAAGATGATACTCTCACTCATCAAATCTCTTCTATTGTCATAAGAGAGTAGTTTTGATTTTTTTGTAAACTTCTCCGCAGCAAAGAGCGCTATGATAGCTCCTAACAATACGACAAAAAATGATGAGATGATCATGATGATTCTATTTTTTGGATTTTTCTCTTTGAAGGATAGTATTACTAAAATGATAAAGAGTAGGACAAAAAGTGCAACAACGATCCAGTGGATAGTAGTCATATAAAACATCAGTAACACTCCGCATGAAGAGTTGTATTAAAATCCCTGCTATAATTGAAATGATCTATGACAATTTTAAACCCTTTTTTATCACCTTTACTTAAATTCTCTTCTAGGAAGATCGTCTTTTTTCTTAAAGGCTTTAATCTAAAAAGCATATTTTTATATTTGTTGCGAAATGTTTGAAATACGGTTGCGGAGATAAAACATCTTTGCAGCTTCACTTTTCCGCTATTTTTGAGTTTTCCTGTGATGATGAGAGATTGTGCATAGTGCAGCTTTGTAATATTTGTATCGAGCAGTTCCACTTTTCTGACACTTTTATCTAAGAAGTATTTGATTCCAAACGGTCCTGCGATTATGAGGATGAGCGTCAATAGTGTCATCCATATAGCGAGTTTCGGTTTTTTGCGTGCAAGTAGAACGATAAGTACTAAGATAATAGTGATCAAAAAAAGTAGCCACCCAAAAGCTACATAGTCATAGATCGTTAGAGAGTGAAGGTAGGTGAATAGCTTTAGCCTAATCTCCTCTATCACGGCTCTTTTTCTCCTCTATCCCGCTTAGTCCAAATCTCCTCTCAAGCTCCTGTTTCACCCTATCGGGAGAGATATTTTTATCTCCTAGTGCTACAAGTGTATGAAAGAGAAGATCAGCCGCTTCATAGATAATTTCATCTTCATCGCTATCTTTCACCGCAAAGCAGAACTCTCCAGCCTCTTCAACGACCTTTTTTAGATAGCTGTTTTCACCCTTTTTGAGCAGGGAGGCTACATAGCTGCTTTTTGGATCAGCAGATTGTCTCTCTTGGATGATGTGATAGACTCTATCGACTATCGAGTAGTTTGTAACAGTTTTTTGATCGATCTCTCCGTCAATTTTGCCACTCTCAAGAGAGGTAAAAAAGCAACTCCTTCTGCCCGTATGGCAGGCAACCCCTACCTGCTCAACCTTTAACAAAAGCGTATCGTTGTCACAATCGATATAGATCTCTTTGATTTTTTGGATATTTCCGCTACTTTCGCCCTTTTTCCAGATGCGCTGTTTGCTTCGTGAAAAGTAGTGAGCGGTTTTTGTTTGAAGGGTTAAAGATAGAGCTTCTTGGTTCATATAGGCGAGCATCAAGACCTCTTTTGTTTCGCTATCTTGAACGATAGCCGGTATGATTTCACTCTTTTGCCAATCCACCCTATCTAACATCTTCTCTATCATTTGTTATCGCTTGCCGCTCTCTTCTGTTTGGTTTGCATCTTAGAGTCTATCCAGATATTTGGTGTAGAACCTCCCGGCGTGAGGAAGATCTTGGCATCTCGATTGACGCTTAGTGCTCTGTTAAACTCACCTTGTACCTCTATCTGTTTGAGTCTGAGTATCTCAGGTGTTAGCGATTTTGCTATTTCGGTATTTGCGTAAGCGCTTGCATCCGCCTCTATCTTGATAGCGTCGGCTCTACCTTGAGCCTTGATCTTTCTGGCATCCGCTTCACCCTTTGCAAGTGCCGCTTTTTTCTGCGCCTCTTGCCTTGCTCTCTCTACCTCAAGTTTTACTCTATCCGCCTCTTGCTTAGCGATCTGAACTCTCTCGATCTGTTCAACTATTTTTGGCGGTAGCACGATCTCTCTGAGGTTTACATTGACAAGCTGTACCGGTTGTCCCTTTTTGGCATTGATCCTATCCTCTATACCCTGTTTTATCTTATTGGCTATCTCATTTCTATTGACAGGAAGATCCTCGGCTTTATATCCGCCTATGACATTTCTTACAACCTCTCTTACGATTGGATTTACGATCTTCTCTTCCCATGATATACCGTAAGTAGCGATGGTTTGCGGTGCAGTGTCCGGCTTTAATCTATACTGAACGGTAAGGTCGATATAGATGTTTAAACCCCTTGCATCGATGGTTGAGATCGACGGGACATTGATAACCCCGTTTTCTCCGCCTAGTCTATAACTAGAGAAGCCCCCTTTATTGACGCCCGTGGACATATCGTGGTCTCTATGACCGATGTAGTTGATAGACCTTACTTTTGTATCGACTACCAATACCTCTTGGATAAAAGGCAAAAAGAAGTGGAGTCCGGGGCGAAGCGGATCTTTTTCATACTTTCCGGCAGTAGCTTTGATACCTACTTCACCGGAGTTTATCACTACATAAGGCTTCGCTATGATAAAGAGTACCAAAAGTCCAAGTAGCGCATAAAAGAGTCCGGTCTTTTTACCAAAGTCATTTAAAAAGTTTGGTGTTTCACCTCTGTTTCTCGGTGGCTTTTTGGGTGGCTCTTCACCATCTCCTCCGCCTCTCTTTTTGTTAAAATAGTCATTTAAATCAGCCGGCATAATTTCCTCCCCTAGTTGATATATGTTAAGTGTTTGAGATATTTCTCATTTTTTCCTGCCACAAGATCAAAATATGCTTGTTGTAAGGCACCTGTTATCTCCCCTCTACTGCCACTTCCTATAACTCTGGCATCAACCTCTCTAACGGGAGTCACTTCCGCGGCCGTTCCGGTTAAAAAGGCTTCGTCAGCGATATAGATCTCCTCTCTGGTCACTCTTCTTCTTACCACCTCTATACCCATATCTTTGGCTAGATCTATCACGGTTTGTTGGGTGATAGACTCTAAAGTGTTATCAGCAGGCGGCGAGATCAAAATACCGTCTCTTACCATAAAGAAACAGGCTCCGCTCGCTTCGGCGATGTAACCCTGATCATCTCTAAGAAGCGCCTCATCATATCCCGCTTCTACCGCTTCATATTTTGCCATTTGGGAGTTGAGGTAGTTTGCTACCGCTTTAGCTTTTCCCATACTAGAGGTGTTCGGTGTTCTGGTAAATGAGCTTATTTTTAAACGAATACCTTTTTTTAGCCCCTCTTCACCGAGGTATGCACCCCACTCCCAAGCCGCAATCGCAACATTGACGGGAGCCTCTTTGTGATAGAGCCCCATCACGCCGTATCCGAGATAGGCTATCGGTCTGATATATGCTCCGTTGAAGAGCTCATTTTTTTGCAGCAGTTCTATCTGAGCACTTTCCAACTCTTCCAAACTAAATGGGACATCTAGTAGTGTCATCTTTGCAGAGTTTAACAATCTTTGTGTATGTTCTCTTAGTTTAAATATCGCGCATCTTCCGTCAGCGGTTTTGTACGCTTTTGTACCCTCTATCGCACCGTTGCCGTAGTGCAGGGTATGTGTAAGTATATGGACTTTTGCATCATCCCAAGGAACTAGCTTGCCGTCCATCCATATATACTTAGCCTTTTCCATATCGTATCCTAATCCTTAAATATAATAAAGCACCTATTATATCAAAATATTTACAGCTTTGGAAAAAAGTAACAAAATCGGAGAAAATTTTATCCGTTTCATTGAATTTTCTAAAATCATTTAAAAATTTTTAAACGATGTCGATCTGATGTTATGCAGTAAAGTTAATAAAGGAAAATGATGAAAAAGTTAATACTATTATCTATCCTAGCGTCGCTTAGTTTCGCTCAAGAGCTAAAGCAAAATAGTGACAATTCTGCTGAACTTTTGGAAGCAAAAAAAACTTTTAGTAGTACAGCTATATCAAAAGATAGATATAGATCTATCCTCACATACAATAAAATGCAAGAGAGTTTTCAAAAATATTGCAACAACGGAAACGGTGAAGCGTGTAACTATATGGGAATTTTATATCTATCGGGTAAAGTCGTAAATCAAAATCGAAAAAAAGCTCAAGAGTACTTTTCTCTCTCATGCTCTTTAGGGTATGAGATAGGGTGTCTCAATAGAGATATCATGTGAGACATCCCGTTTGTCATATAGGACAAACGGGATAACTTGACTATTTTGCATATATTATCACTTTACCGAGTTCTTTTAATTTTTCCTTTATCGCATCGATAGCGATATCGTTATAGTTGATGTCGATATCTTCAGTTTTCTTATCTTTCCATCCCTTGTATATCGTACCGTTGTAGGCGCTTATGATCTCATTTCCATCATGTTGATCTCTGTTTTTATAATAGAGATTTATGATCTTCTCATCACCGATATTATCAACGCTCCACTTTCCATAAATGGTATCAGGCGTGAGCTGTTTTGCAGTAGTTGTTGCATCGTTATTGTTAGTAGAAAGTTTGATGTAGCCCTGTTTAGTGGTAGCATCACACTCTTTACCATCCATACCTACAAGGATACCGATTTGACACATGCGATTGATAAAACCGTTGATATCACTATCTTCTACAGATTTTTCATAAAAGCTCTTTAACGGTTTATCAAGGCTATAACGCTCTTTTCCCTCGATACCTATCAAATATCTTTTAGCACCATCAGGCATCTTTACAAAGGTATGAAGCTCTTTAACAAAAATGTCTTGATTGGATAGATCTTTTTCTGATAGTAGTTTGACTTTTACATTCTCATCGGAGATACTTAGAGTACCGTCACTATTGATTGTGTATTTCCAACTTCTTTTATCCTCCTCTTGAGTCCACTTTCCGCCTTTTAGTACGATCTCTTGATATTGATCGTCAGAGTTGTCATCGTCGATCTTCATAAAGTCTCCTATTTCCGGATCAAATCCTAGCTCTTTTTCTGATATTTCACCTTTGCCTAAAGTGATCTCGGCTATCTGAAAATTTGGCTTGGATGGATCAAAGCTCAGTCTATAGTTATAGAATTTCATACCCTCTTTAAATGCGTGTTTCGCGCCATCGATTTCAGACTTTACTTTCTCTCTCTTTATCTTCTCTTTCTCCTGTTTCTCTGCTACTTTTTCATAGATATCTTTGAGTTTGTCATCATTTTTTAGCTTCTCTTTCATCTTTATGACGGTACCTGGTTTTATTTTTCCGATTTTTGCTTTTATCGCTTGAAACTTTTCATCGTCTATTTTCTTGTCCAGATCTCTCTCAAGAAACTTTTTCTCCCACTCCTCTTCACTTTTCGGTAGTTGCGATAGCTCTATATCTTCAATATCTTTTCCTTCTTTAATCCTTTCGATATCATCATCGATGAGCACAGAGACTTTTTGCATATCTTCAAGTTTGTCTAACGCTTTTTCTATCTTTTTAGAGAGTTTTTTTGCCTTTTCAATTTTTGCTTTGATGAGTAAATCATCATTGAAACTTTCATCCAAAAGCGCATCTAAAGGATCATCATCTGAGATATCTTTGATCTTATCAAGTGTTTTGGCTAATTTATCATAGACTTTTTCTACGCTATTATCATTGTTGTCTTCAGCTAGAGCTTGTGCTACTTTATGGAGTTTGATAGCTTTCTCTAAGAGTTTTTTATCTCTTTTCTCTTTATATAGTTTCACAGGATCTTTGTCGATATCCTCTCTCTTAAGATCTAGGATTTTTGCAACTAACGCTTTTTTTGCCTCTATCTCTTTTTTGATCTCATCTTTTGAGAGTTTTTTATCTTTGATCTCCTCTTGCACAGCTTTTGCTACAAGTGTTGTAATAGGGGTTACGACTATCTTATCTGAATCAGCCGGAGCCAAGAGTTTACCGATGAAGTCATCACCACTATCAACATCTTTGCCGCCATATACGAGCAACATCGCTTGGTCGAAGTTTGGATCTTTCTGAATATCGGCAGAGATATCTAACTTAAATGAGCCATCTTCTAAAGTTTGTGTAGTCGGTTCACCTGCTTGGCAATATCCATCTTTGTTGAGGTCTAAACAGACTGTTGCATATTGGAGATAGCCGTCAACTGCTTTTCCCTCTATACTTTTTGTGACTTTTGAGTTATCAACATCTGTACCGTCGCTGCTTGCAGGGTTTCCTCCGCAGCCTACTAAAAATGTACTGAGTGCTATTGAAACTAATGCTAAACTTTTTACGGAATTTCTTTTCATTGGGTGCGGTCTCCTTTCACCGGGTATTTTTGAAATACAAAACTAAATCGGCGATGGGAGAGAGTAGGGTAAAAAAAGATTTACAATTTTAAGTATATTTGGAGCATTTATCAGGAGAGTGTTACTAAACCCTACACCCTCCGCTTCCACAGCTTCCCCCTTTGATGTTAAAGCTATCATGATAGTCGCAGTTTTGACACTTATACTCTACAAAAGCGGTTCCGCTACATCCGCCGCCCTTTTGGTCGAGTAGCACGATGCTTTTTTGTTTGCATTTGGGACAGATCCCTTGGTTGATGAGCTTTAGTCTCTCTCCTTTTTCATTTAGAAAATGGATATATGCCCAGATCACTCCCCCGACGATCACCGTGATAAAAAGCAGCATCAACAACTCATACATCATAACCCCTTTATAACTCTATCACTCTCTCAAACATCTCTTTGATTTCACTTTCATGTGAAATGAGAAATATCTCTCTATATCTCTCTTTGATCTTATGAAATGCTTCCATGATCTCATATCTTCGCTCCTCGTCTTGTGAGCCAAACACCTCATCAAACGCCAAAAAACCGATACTTTTTCCTCCGCCAAGTTCACTCACGCTTCGTGATATGGCGATCCTTAGTACTAGGTTTGCCAAGTCGATCTCCCCGCCGCTAAACCTCTCTATCGGATACTTTACCCCCTCGTCATAGATGTAGAAGTTAAACTCGCTATCCACCTCGATATGCTGATACTTTCCTCTTGTGATATCGGCAAACATACTGCTTGCGTAGGAGCTGATCCGCGGAGCGATATGAGCGTTTATGCGATCTTTAAAGCTTTGTAGATAGGCTTTAAGTTTTTCATAATCCGCCCTCTGGGCTATCTTGCTCTCCATATCCGCCCTCTGCTTTTTATCCCGCTCTATTGTATCCTCTATACTCTTTATCTCTCCCTTTAGTGCGGTAACTGTAGTACTAAGCTTGAGTACTTCGCTATGGCTCTTCTCTATCATCTCTTTGAGTTTCTCATTCTCATCTTTTACGGCAAGATGCTCTTTTTCGTTATATTTGGACTCTTTGAGTTTGGCTTGGGCGCTCTTTTGTCGGCTCTCTAGCTCTTGGAGTCTTTTGGTAGCTGATTTTATCTCCGCCTCTACCTTGACTAACTCCTCTATCTTCCCCTTTATACCCAAAAGCTCTCTATATCTTGGTTCCAACGCATCTCTCTCTTTTAGTACCGATTTATGTTCATTCTCATCATAGGTGATCTTCTCAAGCGCTTCTAACTCTCTTTTGTTTCTTTGTCCCTCATCCTCTACAGCTCGAAACTCTCTTATTTTAGTATTTAACTCCCTCTCTTTTGACTCTATCGTTTTGAGGATATATTGTGACTCTTGAAGGCTTTTTTGATTTTTTTCTATCTCTTTGCCACTTTCATCCCTCTTTAGTACTAAAGGTTCAAGCCGCTTTTGCGCGTTTGCTATTTGCGTCTGGGTGAGGGTGTTTATCTTTTGGTTGAGTGAGTCTATCACGCTGTCATACTCGTCAAGCAGTTTTCTAGTGCAGGTAGGGCACTCCGACTCTCTGCCTAGCTCTTGGATCTTTTTCATCTGACTTTTTGTATGAGCTATGACTCCTTCATCCTTTTTGATTTGTGACTGTAACTGCTCTATCTCTTGCTCTATCTTTTTCTGCTCCTGCTTGAGCTTCTCTATCTCTTTCTGTTTGCTTTCTATCTCTTTTGCGACACTACTCTTTTGGCTAATAAACTGTTCAAGCTCTTTGATTTCACGCTTTAGACTTTTGTATCTGCCTCTTAGAGCCTCCTGCTCCTTTTTGAGTCCCTCTTTTTTTTCGATTTTCAGTTTTTTCTCATTGAGAAGTTGGAGTTTTTTGTTTAGCGCTTCATATTGTTGCAGCAAGTTTTTTTCATTATCAAACCTTTTTGACAAATCGTGTAACTCTTTTTGTTTCGTACGAAGTTTTTCTATGCTCTCTTTTTGGTCTATTACCCTAGTACTAGCGTTTTTTACCAAGTTTTCAAGGTGGAGTTTCTCCTCTTTGAGTTTTTGCCACCTCTCTAGTGTAGTTGCTATCTCTTTAGCACTTCTTTTTAACTGCTCTTCGTTATGTTTTAACTTTTCAAGTTTGGCTGTTTGAGTGACGAGAAGTTCGCTCTTCTCTTTTGCCTCCTTTTTGAGTCTATCTAACTCCTCCTCTCTCAAGAGTACGCCGGTTAGTGCCTCTATCTCTCTTCTTAGAGTCAGCATCTTCTCCTTTATCAGAGCTTCAACCCTATCTATCTTTTCAAGTCCGAGAAGCTCTCTCATCATCTTTTTTCGCTCATCTTGGTTTAGTGAACTAAGCGATGTCAGCTCTTTTTGAGAGGCAAATACCGTCTGCTTAAATGCCTGCTTATCCAGACCGACGAGAGAGGTGATGCTCTTTGTTACCTCACTTGAGCTGCTTGAGATAAGTTCATCTTTTGCATCATATAGAGCCGCTTTTGCTGTGAGAGTTCTACCTCTAAACTCCCTTTTTACCCTATAATCCTTTCCCTCTATCTCAAACTTCAACTCCACTTCAACAGGGTCTTTCGGTGAGGCGCTTGAGTGTCTTATCAACTCTTTTGCCTTTGTTGTGCCGTAGAGTGCGAAAAATATCGCTTCAAAGATAGTCGATTTTCCGGAGCCGTTTCTGCCGAGTATGCCGGTTAGTCCTTCAGAAAATTCAAATCTTTTGCTTTTAAACTTTTTGAAGTTTGTTATTTCGAGACTAAGCAGTATCACCGAAATGCTCCTCGACTTCACTAAACAGCTCTTTGGCTTTGGTACTCAACCTCTCCAACTCCGACTTATCCTCGATACTCTCTTGAAGATGTGAGAGAAAGTACTCCTCAAGTGAAACAGGTTCAAGCACTTGGCTTATCTCCTGATGCTTCGTATCTTCAAACTCTCTTCTTATCTTCACACTCATCGCACCGTCAAAAAGTGCTTTGACGGATTGGTTGGTTATATCGATGGAGCTTGAGGGGGTGAGATTGTAGAGCCGTACCTCAACCATCGCATCTTTTATGCCAGATCTATCGAGTTTCTCTATCTCACTCTCAAAATCTTTCGCATCTATCTCAAACTCCAAACTCTTTCTTAGCTCTATAGTATGGAAAGTTACCTCTACATTACCGTTTAGTACTAACTCTATAAAGCCTTTATTTTCCCTCTTATCTTTAGAGCTTGTCCTCTCGGTAGAGCCGCTGTAATAGACATTTTCCCTACCGCCCACACTGCCAAATCCGTGCCAATGCCCAAGCGCTACATAATCCATCTCATCAAAGAGCCCCTCTCTCTCCTTTGGATAGACCCATTCGCCAAACTCTCCCATCAAGTAACTAGCCCCTACACAACAGTGCATCATAAGGATATTTTTTTTGGATTTGTCTATGGAGTTTTCTATCTTCTCTAGTTCATCGGGGATAAGCCTCTCATCGTGGATAAACGGCAGAGCATGAAAGATAATATCATCAAACTCTACCTTTTCATAGTGCTGTTGATAGACGGCATGAACATTATCAAGTGTCTCAAGAGCGCTAAGTATCGGCAGGGAGCTACCGCTTCTTGGGGTCGAGTGGTTTCCGGCGATGATGATGAAAGGAATATCATTATCTTCAAGTCGTTTTATCTGTTTTAGAGCGCTTGTGATGGCGCGGTTTGACGGTGAAGCTCTGTGAAAGAGATCGCCCGTGTGTATCACAAAGTCCGGTTTTATCTCAAGTATCTTATCGATAGAGTCGCTAAAAGCTTTGTAAAAGTCTGCTTCCCTCTGATTTACACCGTTTTCATCGATAACATCAAGGTCGCTAAATCCCAAATGGGTATCTGAAATGTGTATGATCTTCACCGTTAATTCCTGTTATTGAGTAGGTTAGTGCTTACAAAAGAGTATCACAATGCTAAGCAGATAA
The DNA here is from genome assembly GCA_027084135.1 of Campylobacterales bacterium. Classification (GTDB taxonomy): domain Bacteria; phylum Campylobacterota; class Campylobacteria; order Campylobacterales; family QNZT01; genus QNZU01. The sequence goes on from JALWLO010000086.1 coordinate 43,073, forward strand.
TTTCTCCTCTCTCATCGGTAGATTTGAGATAATCTCCTTAAAATCTACAATCTTACTTGCCTGATCTATATCAATACCGACGATATTGCCATCTATATCAAAATCCACAACCACTCCGTCAGAAATCTCTTTGCTATCTATGCTTTTATTCGGCGATAGGTCTATATAGAGCGAATCAGTCTCTTTGTCGTAATGTATCTTCATGGCTTAAACCTCCTATCCGGAAATGCGTTATGTATAGTAACCCTATCACTCAAAGTAACTACTCTGAAAATCTTGTTATCAAAACTCTTTCACAACACCCCAAAACCTCACTCTACCGTTGTCTTGAACTTCAACTTTTAGAGGATTTTTGACGATATTGATACACCACTCTTTTTTCAGATAATCTCTCTTTTTTAGTACAATATTTTCAAAATAGGGTGTAAATTTGTATTTTACCACAAATGAACCTTTACCGCAAATTTTGGAGTTTGATTTTTTGCTATATCCTACCAAAATCCACACAAAAAGTAAAATTTTATTTCATTTTGAAATATTATTAT
>JALWLO010000087.1 GCA_027084135.1 Campylobacterales bacterium
GTAGAAGGAGGAGATATATGTTACAGTTTAAAAAGTTAGCTAGTTTACTGGTTATCAGTATGATGTTTTTAGGAGGATCACTCTTTGCTGAAATGCCCGGCGTTGCACAGGGAGGTAAGGTGAGCGCTTATCTCAAAGCTTCCGGAGTCGATGCGGCTACGGTAAAATCAAAACTCTCAGCAGCCGGTTTTGAGATACTCGGTGAGTCAAACAACGGCGGCGGTACTACCATAGCCTTCACTTGCCCGACACTGAAAAAATTGGGCTCAAAACCTCACAAAGGATTTGCGGCGGTTTTGAGAGCGTTTGTGACAGGTGACGGTGTATCTATCACAAATCCGCTCTACTTTGAAAAAGCTTATCTTGGCGGAAGTTACGATAGTGCGGCGGCTCAAAAGGTTCTCTCTAAGATCAACAGTGCAATAGGCGGACTTAAAAACTCAACTGATAAGTTAAAAAACTCAAAACTGGGTCACTACCACTTTATGATAGGTATGCCGTACTATGAGGATATGGATACGGTTGCAAAAGGTGATCATAACGCCCTACTCTCGAAAATCAAATCAACCGGTAAAGTGGCGTATGAGTTGACACTCTCACCTGATGTCACCGTCCTAGGATATAACTTGGATAACAACTCTTTTGTCAATACCATCGGAGCACAAAATGGAATACTACTTCCATACCCTGTGATGATAGAGGGTAACAAGGCTAAGATATTGGCGCCTAAATTTTACATCGCACTTTCATATCCGTTACTCAAAATGGGACAATTTATGAAGATTTCGTCCGTTCCGGGACAAATCGAGGATGAGATCGAAGCTGCATTTAAGTAAGCGCTCATTTTGTTGTTAGTACTAACTTTAGTACTAACAACCTTTTGCGATACTCAACATCTCTTTAAAACTCTCGACATCCCAAGATGCCGTTCCTACCAAAACTCCGTCACAATTTTTGATTGAGAGTATCTCTTTTGTATTTGCCGGTTTGACACTTCCGCCGTAAAGCAGCGGAACATCTACTACCTCTTTCAGTCTGCTTAAAGTCTCATCTATCTGCTCATTTGTTGCCGTTAAACCCGTACCGATAGCCCATACAGGCTCATATGCAATGATCAGTTTTTCATAGTTTGTATCTATTCCTTCAAGTTGAGAGAGGTTATAGCGCATCACCGACTCTATCCCCTCCTCTCTCACCTCTTTGGGTTCACCGATACAGTAAACGATCTCAAAACCCTTCTCTTTAAAAAAGTCAAACTTTTGGGCGATGAGCTCTTGAGATTCACCGAGTATATGCCTTCTCTCGCTATGACCGATGAGAATAGTACTAATGCTAAACTCATCTAATTGTTCCAAACCGATCTCCCCGGTAAATGAACCCTTTATAGCGGGATAGCCGTTTTGCACCCCTATTGTTACGCTACTTGGTAGATCAAAGCTGTCAAGTGCGGTATAGGGAGGAAATATCATCACTCTATTTTCTCCTGCTCCATCGCTCTCTATAAAGGCGCTTAGATCATCTAAATAGGCTTTAGTACTAGCTCTTGTATGGTTGGTTTTAAAGTTTGCCGCTATGATCATGCTCTACTCTTTAGTACCGCTTCAACACCCGGAAGAAGCTTACCCTCTAATAGCTCCAGACTCGCTCCTCCACCGGTAGATATAAATGTCATCTCATCCACATCACCCGCTCTTTGAACCACATCGGCGGTATCTCCACCACCCACCACGGTCGTAGCGTGAGACTCGGCAATGTAGTGGCTCATCATAAAGCTACCTTTGCTAAATTTATCCATCTCATAGACACCCATCGGACCGTTCCAAAGGATCGTTTGAGCGTCATTGAGAGCCTCTCTAAAGAGCCTATTTGTCGCAGGACCTACATCAAGTCCCATCCAGTCACACGGTATCTCTTGGATAGGAAGATACTTAACAGTCGTATCTTCGGCAAATTTCGGCGCAACGACTACATCTACCGGTAGATAAAATTTTACCCCCTTCTCTTTTGCCCTATCCATGATCTTTATCGCATCTTCGATAAGGTCATCCTCTACAAGAGAGTTTCCTACCTCATATCCCAACGCTTTTAAGAAAGTAAATGCCATACCGCCACCAATGACAAGTTTATCGACCTTTTCCACAAGGTTGATAAGCGCTTGAAGCTTGCCTGAAACTTTACTTCCTCCGACAACCGCCACAAACGGTCTGACAGGATGTTTGACCATCTTATCAAAGAAGTTCACCTCTTTTTGCATCAAAAATCCGGCAGCCTTTTTGCCTACCGGAAAGTGTTCAGGCAGTGCAAAGATAGATGCGTGCTTTCTATGACTTGCTCCAAAGGCATCATTGATATAGACATCAGCCATTGAGGCGAGTCTTGCCGCAAACTCGGAGTCGTTTGCTGTTTCACCGGGGTTGTATCTAAGGTTTTCAAGGAGAAGTATCTCACCCTCTTTGAGGTTTTTTGCAAGTTCCATCGTATCATCACCCACCACATTATTTGCCATAATGATATCTTGTTTTAAGAGTGAGTGAAGTCTTTTCGCTACCGGTTTGAGAGAATCTCTATCTTCATTCCACTCGCCCGGTTTCGGTCTTCCGAAGTGTGAAGCAAGTATGATCTTACAATCTCTATCTAAGCAGTACCTAATAGTCGGAAGTGCCGCTCTGATCCTTCTATCATCGGTGATGTTGCCAAACTCATCTTTTGGAACATTGAAATCGCACCTGATAAGTACTCTCTTTTTCTCTACATCAATATCTTTTATCGACCATAACTCCATATCTATCCTTATTTACTAATATGCGTTGCCATATCTATCAGTCTGCAAGAGTATCCCCACTCATTGTCATACCACGCCATCACTTTTACCATATTGTCACCTATAACCTGCGTCAGGTCCGCCGCTACGATCGCGGAGATCTCACACCCTATAAAATCGGAAGATACTCTCTTGTCATAATCCACCATGATATATTTGCTCATAGCACCCTTTGCCGCTTCATCAAACGCCCTATTGACCTCCTCTTTCGTCACCGATTTTTTCACGATGACATTGAGGTCGATGATCGAAACATCGGGTGTAGGGACACGGATCGCTTGTCCGTTTAGTTTGCCTTGAAGGTGGGGCATCACAAGCCCTATCGCTCTCGCCGCTCCCGTTGTAGTAGGGATCATATTTACCGCAGCGGCTCTAGCACGACGAGGATCTTTCTTATGTTTGACATCTAGGATATTTTGGTCATTTGTATAGGAGTGGCAAGTCGTGATAAGACCTTTTTCGATACCGAAAGCGTCATCAAGTACTTTTGTCACGGGACCTAAAGCATTTGTCGTACAAGAGGCGTTTGATATGATCTTCTCACCGTTATATTTATCCTCATTGACGCCCATCACAAAGGTAGGTGTCTCTTTATCTTTTGCAGGAGCGGAGAAGATCACCTTTTTGATGCCGTTGTCTATATAAGGCTTAGACTTCTCTTGGGTATAAAACGCACCGGTACACTCTAGCAGAACTTCAGCACCATACTTGGCAAAGTCAAGCTCTTTAGGGTCACGGCTTGAGAGAAACTTCACTTTAGATCTTCCTATCTGCATATAGTCATCTTCAAGTATCTCCACATCACCGTCAAACTCACCGTGTACGCTATCATATTTCAAAAGATACTTTGTCATCTCTCTATCAGCCGTATCATTGACCACCACAAGATCGATATCATCTCTTTTATCGAGTATCCTTGCAACACACCTTCCAATCCGTCCAAAACCGGTTATCGCAACCTTTAATGCCATACAAACCCCTTTATGAAATAAAATGTATAATAACCATATATCGGCAAAACTAAAAATATATTGAATAATAGGTAAAAAAAGTTTTAAAAGGGATTAAATTGACTGTCGCAGTTTTTGGAGGAAGCTTTGATCCACCCCATATCGCTCATGAAAAGATTATCGAAGAAGCTATCAAAAAGCTCGATATTGACGCACTTTTCATCGTTCCAACCTATCTAAACCCTTTTAAAAAGAGTTCATTCGCACCGGCTCAAAAGAGACTAGAGTGGGTAAAAAAGTTACACCCAAATGATAAAAAAGTGAAGGTTTTGGATTTTGAAGTCAAGCAAAAAAGAGCAGTTCCAACTATAGAAACAATTAAATATATTTTAGATAAATATGATATTGATAAAATATATTTAATTATTGGTGCCGATAACCTAAAGAGTCTGCATCAATGGAAAGATTTTGAAAAGTTAAAAAAAGTTGTCACATTTGTTGTAGCTACCAGAGATGAGATAGAGATACCGAAAGATTTTATCAAACTCGATATGGATATTCCCGTAAGCTCGACGAAATTGAGAGAGAGAATTGATGAGAGATTTTTGCCTAAGCAGATAAAAGATGATATAATAAACTATTACAATACGCAAAAGGGGAAACTTGGTAACTGAAAAGATCGTAAAACTACTGGATGAGAAAAAGGCTGAAAATATAGAGCTTTTTGATATGAGAGAAAAGGATTATATCGTCGATGATGTGATCATCGCATCTACGCTCAATGAAAAACATGGGCACTCTCTTACAGAACATCTTAAAAAAGAGCTAAAGAGTTACGGGATACTTGATATAGAGGAGAGTGATGAGTGGAGTGTCATCGACCTTGGAGATAAACTCATCCACCTTATGTCTCCGGAGTCTCGTGCCAAATATAACTTAGAAGAGTTTCTATCTCAGAGAGAAAAAAGAGCATATTAGTGGCTAAAAAAGCTACCAAAAAAGAGATAGAGGAGATAAAGAAGCGTTTTTTAGAGAGGTATGAGTCTGCCGTAACGGAGCTAAACTATACAAATCTTTATGAGCTTCTGATCGCCGTTATGCTCTCCGCTCAATGTACGGATAAGCGGGTAAATATCATCACCCCCGCCCTCTTTGAAAAGTACCCCTCACCCCAAGCGTTGGCAAACGCCGATATAGATGAACTCAAAGAGCTTATAAAAAGCTGCTCATTTTTTAACAATAAAGCGAAGAACCTCATCAATATGGCTAAAGCTGTCGTAGAAAATTACGGAGGAGAGATACCGCTTGATAGCAAAGAGCTTGTCAAGCTTGCAGGGGTGGGACAAAAGACGGCAAATGTGGTGATGATAGAGTACACCGGAGCAAACTTGATGGCGGTGGACACACATGTCTTTAGAGTCGCTCACAGACTTGGACTCTCCTTGGCAAAAACCGCAACCGAAACTGAAAAAGAGCTCACTAAAAAGTTTAAAGACAACCTTCACACACTTCATCAGGCTATGGTACTCTTTGGCAGATATATCTGTACCGCCAAAAATCCAAAGTGCGAAGAGGAGTGCTTTTTAAGAGAGTTTTGCAAAAGCAAAGAGAGCTTTAAGGCTAGGTAGCGAAAATCAAACCCGCTCTAAAACTATGAAGTACGATACCTCGCTACATATTTGTCAAGAAGATTTCGTATCATCTTTTGATAGTTAGTATCAAGCCTCTTTGCCTCAGCTTTAAAAAACTCCACACTCTCTTTGGAGAGAGAGATAGTCACCTTTACCTTTTCATCTTTTGGTACTAACTCCTCAGGACTTGGCAAAAAGTCCTCAATGACCTTTGCACTAATAGGTTCGTCGCTATATTTGATTTGCTTTTTCATAGATTTTCTTTCCTTTTCTCCAATATCCAGCACCGATAATTCTGATCTTTTTATGACGATATGCAAATCGCACTGTCAATATACCTCCACTCACTTTTCCAAAACAAAAATATCTCTTCTCATTTTCAGAGTGCTTTAAGTCCTCTGCGATAACACGCCTCTTATCAAAAAATGCATACTGCGCTTTCTCAAATGAGACACTGTGTTTTTGTTGATTTAGTATATTTTTGATCTCATCCCATTCAAAACTTGTTTCATCCATATTATACTTCATTATAAGCAAAAAAAAGCAATACAACTGTATGGCAATCTCCAGTCTTTTTCAGAAATATTATAGAAATTTTATTTATTAAAGTGAAGTAATATTTCGTTTTGAAATATTACTTGGAGTTTTTTGTAGTGTTATTAGATTGATATACATCTAAAACTTATCTAGGCACATCTAATGAGTCCGATTAAACTTTCTCTAAAATCAACGATATCAAAAATACCGTCTACATCCTCTCCTTCGCCTCTATGCCCATGAGTCCAAGCCCTACTCTAATACTCATCGCAACCATGGCTGAAATCTTCAAGAGCTTATCCTCATTCTCACTACCGACAATTTTATACTTGTTGTAAAACTGATGATAGAGAGATGCCAAGCTCTTTAGATATTCAGGCATCTTTTGAAGTCCTCTTGAGTGAAAAGCGTCATCCAATACTTCAGGAAGCAAAAGTGCACTAAAGAGAAGGTTTTTGCTATCTTCATTCAATTCACCAAGCGGCGTATCAATAACATCTTTGGGCTCTTTTTGCGCTTTTTGGAAGAGTTGATTTACCCTAGCGTGTGCGTACTGGATATAGAAGATCGGATTTGAGCTATCTTGCTCTTTGAAGATATCTACATCAAACTCAAGGTGCGTATCACTCTTTTTACTTAAAAATACAAACCTTAACGCATCACTTCCTATCTCATCAACCACTTCACTCATGAGGATAAAGTTCCCCGCTCTTTTGCTCATCTTGTACGGCTCGCCGCCTTTTAGCAGAGATACCATCTGAGAGAGTATGACCTCTAGCTTACTCTCATAATATCCTAGATAGTGGATCGCCGCTTTGACTCTGGCAATATATCCGTGATGATCCGCTCCCCAGATATTGATATAGTAGTCAAAAGCTCTTGAAAACTTATCATCATGGTAGATAATATCGCCGGCAAGATAGGTTGCTCTCCCATCCTCACGCACCACTACCCTATCCTTCTCATCACCGTACTCGCTCGACTTTAACCAAAGCTTTCCATCCTTTTCATAAATAGCATTACCCGCTTTTAGCTTCTCTAAAACCTCATCCCATCTCTCATAGAGAGACTTTTCGCTCACAAAATGATCAAACTCAATATTGGCATCTTTGAGATTTTGTTGGATGAGCTTCATCATCTCATCTTTACCCCAGTTTGAGAGCTTTTCGATATGTTTCTCATCCTCAAAAACTTCACTCCCAAATACTTTAGCGGCATCCCTAGCCAACTCTACGATATATTCGCCTCTATAGTACTCTTCAGGCATATCGACGGCATAACCCAAGATATGCTCTCTACCCGCTAGATAGATCGAAAGTCCCAAAAGATAGATTTGATTTCCGGCATCATTGATGTAGTATTCACTCTCTATATCATAGCCGAGATGTTTTGCAAATCTATACAAAGCATCACCAAAAACAGCACCCCTTGCATGCCCTATATGGAGGGGTCCAGTAGGATTCGCACTGACATACTCTAAAAGTATAGAGCCTTCATAATTTCCCTTGGCAAACTCAGACTCGTTTTTGAGAGCCTCTGTCACAATCTCATCCAAAAATGTATCGCTCAACTTGAAGTTGATAAATCCTTTAACAGCCTCTACGCTATCAAATATCTCACAATCATTAAACTTTTCACACAACTCTTGTGCAATGATCATCGGAGATTTTTTAAGCTCTTTTGCAAGTGAAAAGGCAAGGGGTGTCGCGTAGTGGCCTAAGGTAGGATCCTTAGGCTTTTCTAGTACGAAGTCTCTATCTATCTCTTTTGAGATAGTCTCTATTACTCTCTTTTTCAAGATGCAGCTTTATCTTTTGCTTCACTTTTTATTGTTTCACTTGCATCCGCTTTTTCTATCTTTTCAAGATCTTTGCTTCCCTCAGCTTCCACTTCATCATCTTTGATCGCTTTTTTAAAGTTTTTGATACCGCTTCCAAGCCCTTTAGCAAGCTCCGGTATCTTTTTACCTCCAAAAAGAAGTAGAATCACTGCCGCTATAACAAATAGCTCCATACCGCTTGGCATACCCATGACTATCCTTTATATTTTTGGTTTAGTTGGTATTATACCAACTCTTTATAAACAACTCTTTACTTTTGGTATCTAATTTTAGCCTTGCAGCTTTGACAACGGCTTTGAAACTCTCAAGTGCTTTCTCAAAGTCATCATTGATAAGTACAAAGTCATACTCATCTATTCTTTGCATCTCAATTCTAGAGTTTTCGATGCGTTTATTGATCGTCTCCATGCTATCGGTCGCTCTTTTTATGAGTCTATTTTTAAGCTCCCCGGATGTCGGCGTCGTGATAAATACCGAAGTCGTGATATCATCAAATTTTCTGCGTACTATTTCATGCCCCTGCACATCGATATCAAATATCACTAACTTTCCCTCTTCCAAAGCATGAAGTACCGGTTTTAAAGAGGTACCGTAGTAGTTTCCGTGTACCTGTGCCCACTCTAAAAACATCCCCTCACCGATATCCTTCTCAAACTCCTCTTTGGAGATAAAAAAGTACTCTCTACCGTTTTGCTCACCGCTTCTTGGCTCTCTTGTGGTCGTTGAGATCGAAAAGTAGATATCCTTTTCAACTTTCAATACCTCATTTACCAGTGAACTTTTCCCGCATCCGCTAGGACCGGAAAGTACTAAAATAGTACCGCCCATCAACTCTCTCTACTCTTTAGTGTTACGACGATCTCCATATCTTTGAGCGCCTCTTGGATCATCTCTTTGGTTAAAGCTTTAGAGACGGCTCTGGAGATGATCTGTTCCAGCTCTGTTGGATTTAGCTCCTCATATTTCGTACTCGTACTGCTCTCCTCCACTTTAATCTCATTCGACTCAAGAGTAGAGATATCCTCACTTATCTCCATCGTATCAGTACTAAGCTCATCTCTCTCACCTAAAAGCGCCTCTTTTATCCCTTTTTCATCTATGTTTGCAAACTCATCTACCATTGAGGCGCTATTTTCACTCTCATGGCTTGTCGTAGAGGCGGCAACAGCAGAAGCCATAGCAGCCGCTCCAAGTGCTGCGGTATTAAGAGCAGTCTCATCTTTGCTCTCATCTACCATAGCCTCTTGTAAAGACTCTCTTATCAAGTTCTCATCTACTATCTGCTCCATCTCTTTATCAAACTTATCTTTTGGCTCATCCTCAACCGACTCTTCTATCTCATTTACACTAGGTTTATTGATCGCCTCATCAAGCTCATCAATCTCTTCGATTTCGTTAGTGATATCACTTATCTCATCACTCGTCTCTTGACTAGTACCGCTATCTGCCATCAACGCATCCAGATCCAGTTCATCATCACTTGTAATCTCTTCTAAACTATCTAGATCAAGCTCATCTTCCAAACTATCGATACTCTCTTCCTCAAAAGTGATACCCTCTAACTCACTAGGATCAACAACTTTAAAATGCTCTTCCATTAAGTTTACAAAATCAGTCGGTAAAAAAGGCTTCTCTAACATCAGCTCGAAGATCTCAGGCTTCGCTGAACCCTTTTCACCCAAATATCCCAGCTTATCATACCTTATCTCATCGATGAGTGTATGGGTCTTTTCCTCATCGAACAGCTCACTATCTATAAATACAACATTATAGCCATCTTTTTGATGCGTATAATCCTCACTCTCTTCAAGATTGTAGTTATGTTTTTGGGAACTAAGTTGTAAAAGTCTTGAAACTATTTTGTTGTTGTTGATGAGCAAAATCGATAGCATAACCTCTCCAATAGCAGATTTAATATGTTATAATATTATAACAATTTCCCTAATATACCGATTTAAATGAGAAAAATGAGAAAGATATTATATTTAATTACAATTATTGTAATTTTAGCCTTTTTTGTTGCGCCTCAAAATCTCTATCCAATTGGTAATGAAGAGTTTTATATCTTGCCAAAAGAGTCACAAAATGCTCTCAACTCTCTCTATAAAAAGATAGATGCTTCAAAACGAAACATCAAAATCTCTATCTATACTTTCACACACAAAGGGATCGCAAAACAGTTAAAAAAGGCTGCAAGAAGAGGGGTTAAAGTTGAGATTATATTTGATACGAAGCAGAATCAACATGATAAATTTAGCATGTTAAGATATTTAGCCAAATATCGAAACATTACCGTTTATACACTATCAGGGTTTCCCAAAAAACATCATAAAAAGGGCATCATGCATATCAAAGCAGCTACGATTGATGATAAGGTAGCCATATTCGGTTCCGCAAATTGGACATATTCGGCATTTAGAAAAAATTTTGAGATACTCTATATCACTCAAAATTACGCCATAGCTAAGAAGTTCAATAAAGCCTTTGAGAGACTCAAACAAAAAGCAAAGTTATATCAATAGCTGTTTTAAAAAATTAAAAAAGTGCATAAACTCATCTTGAAACATAGACATCATCGCTCCTAACACGGCTATAAGTACCATAAAAGAGAGAAATATCTTTATAGGAAAACCGACTACTAGCAGGTTAAATTGCGGCATCGTTTTCATCAACATTCCAAATATCACATCGGAGAGTATGGAGAGGGCAACGATCGGAAATGCTAGTATAAAACCTAACATAAACATCTTTCCAACCGCCTCAATAAGATAATCTGCTATAAACTCTTGCGGATAAAAAACTCCCAATGTTAAATGGTCGATAGAGTGTGATAAAAAAAGAAGCATGAGATGGTGACCGTTAAACGCAAGTAGTATTAAGATAGCCAAAAGGGTCAAAAATTGACTTATAATTGAGGCGTTCGTTCCTGTCGTAGGATCAAATATCGTTGCCATAGAAAAACCCATGACCATCGATATCTGCATCCCGGCAATTCCTAATGCTCCAAATATGATATTTAATACTAAGCCCGCAATAAATCCCAAAGCAAATTCACCAATCACCATCAACATCAATTTCACTCCGCTTAAAGCGTCGATCTCTACGACCGATGCAGAATGAAAAAAGAAAAAGGTCAAAAACAGTGCAATGGCGGATTTTACGGAGATAGATATCGCACTATGGCTAAAAAAAGGGAAAAAAGCCATCACCCCGCTAATGCGTGAAAAGAGGAGGATAAAGGTGATAGCGTTTTGCTCCGTTAAAAGCTGAGCTAACTGCATCAGCCCTTTACCACCTCAAGTTGTTTATTGTTTAAGCGATAGATTATGTCACACCTCTTGGCAACCTGTTGATCATGCGTCACGACAAAGAGACCGGCGCTATTTTCTCTCACATAATGAACCATCACATCCATCACCATATCTGCACTCTCTCTATCTAAGTTACCCGTCAACTCATCGGCAAATATCAGTTTGGGCTTCTTTAGCATCACCCTTGCGATACTTACCCTCTGCTGCTGTCCGCCCGAGAGTGAAGAGACATTTTGGTGCAATGTTTGCTCGATATTAAACGCCTTTAGGAGATCATAATCGATCTCCTGCTCTGAAATGATAGAGGAGATCTCTAAGTTTTCCTTGACACTAAATCCTTTAAAAAGATAGTGAGATTGGAAGATGATCCCAAACTCATTACGCCGTATATCGATCAGCTCATCTCTGTCTCTAGAGTAGAGCTTTCTACCTTTATAGAGGATCTCTCCGCTATTTGGCTTGAGCAGTGTAGAGAGTATATGTAAAAGTGTCGATTTTCCACTACCGCTGACACCGAGGATTGCGATGGATTGGTTTTGGTAGATATCGATATTTAAATTTTCAAAGAGTGTACAGTCAAAGGAGTGGGAGAGACCTCTCGCACTAAGTAGTATCTCTCCACTATTCATTATCTATTCCATAGGGATTATTTAAGCTGTGCCTCTACCTCAGCAGCAAAGTCATCATCCTTCTTCTCTATACCTTCACCAAGCTCATATCTTACAAACTCAACGATTTCGAAGTCACCGAAGCTCTTTTTCTTCTCTTCAATCACTTCAGCTACACTCTTTTTATCATCAAGTGCGTAAAATTGATCCAATAGGCAAAATTGTTGATCAAGAAGCGTGTTGTCAGCGATATATCTCTCAAGCTTACCTGGAAGTATCCTATCCCATATCTTCTCAGGTTTTCCTTCCGCTTTTAATTCATCTTTGATCTTTTGCTCAACTTTTGCCATTACCTCATCTGTAAGTTGAAGTTTAGAGACAAACTCCGGTACATTTTTGAGCGGTTTACCAAGTCTTTTGAGCTCTTCATTCTCTTTTTCGATCGCTTTTGCGATACCCTCAGTCTCTTTCTCTACAAACTCTTTATCGAAATCTTTATAGCTTAATATCGTCGGTTTAAGCGCAGCTATATGCATTGAAAGTTGCTTTAGAAAATCGGCAATCTCACCCTTTTTCGACGCATCGCTACAGGCAGATTTTACAACAACACCGATTTTACCGCCCATATGAACATAGCCGTTTACCACTTCATTCTCTTTTGCGTTGTATTTGACAAATCTTCTCACAACCAAGTTCTCACCGATTGTAGCGATATTGCTTTTGACAAAATCTTCAAACTTCTCACCATCAATCGTCGAGTTCATCAAAGCATTAATATCACTAAAATCACCACTATCGATATGCTCTAAAACCTTTTTGGCAAAGTTTTGAAACTGCTCATTTTTTGCAACGAAATCCGTTTCGGCATTTATCTCAACCATTGTCGCTTTTTTGTTGTCATCATCGATTTTTACAGAGACGACACCCTCAGCCGCTACTCTATCACTCTTTTTTCCGGCACTTGATAGTCCCTTTTTCTTGAGCCACTCTATGGCTCCTTCCATATCTCCGTTGCTCTCAACAAGAGCCTTTTTACAATCCATCATACCTGCACCGCTCTTCTCTCTTAGCTCCTTCACCATCGCTGCTGTAACTGCCATCTCTTCTCCTTACTTGATTAAGCTTTTTGCTTCTTTGATGACATCTCTAAAGTCACCTTTGAATTTGATTACATTCTCTATGTGATCTAGTTGCTCATCTGTCACATTTGCGACATCTTCATATGTTTTGATACCCATCTCATTGAGTTTGGTAGCTGTTACTTTACCGACACCAGCAAGTTTTGTTAAATCATCCTCGCTCTTGTTATCAGCTTTAAGAGCCTCTTCCTCAGCCTCCTCTTCAGCCTCTTTTATGAGTGCCTCTTTCTCCTCGTCGCTTATGTCAGCTCCAGCCGGCGTGTCACTCTCTTGAGCCTTGCTCTCCTCTTCGCTCTCGTCGACACTATCTTGCTCTCTTAAAGCTTTACCCTCATTGATCGCTTCAGCTATCTCTTTACAAAAGAGTTGAACACTTCTGATCGCATCATCATTTCCGGGTATAGGAAATGTGATAAGATCCGGATCACAGTTGGTATCTATCGGTGCTACGATAGGGATATGAAGGTGATTTGCCTCCGCAACGGCAATCCTCTCTTTTACGGTATCTATAATAAATAGCATATCAGGTAGTTTTTTCATATCTCTGATACCGCCTAAATAGTTAAGTAGTTTCTCTTTTTTTCTTTGAAGCATCAATGCCTCTTTTTTCGTGAGAAGATCGATCTGCCCCTCTTCCTCCATCTTTTCAATAATTTCAAGTTTTCTGATAGATCTTTTGATTGTTTGGAAGTTTGTTAGCATTCCACCGAGCCATCTGTGATTGACATAAGGCATACCGCAAGACTCAGCATACTCTTTGATCGCGGCACTCGCTTGTTTTTTCGTACCGACAAAAAGGATTGTTTTTCCTTCTTGAGCCGCATCTCTAACGATATTGTATGTATATCTGAAGTATCTTAATGTCTTTTGTAGATCGATAATGTAGATATTTTTTCTCTCACCAAAGATATAGGGTTTCATCTTTGGATTCCATCTTCTTGTTTGATGCCCGAAGTGCACACCGCACTCTAATAG
>JALWLO010000088.1 GCA_027084135.1 Campylobacterales bacterium
AAAAACAGACAAAACACAATAAACACTTTGCTGCTGTACGCTCGATCGTTGAACTTCCCTTTGCCTTTATCAAGCATCTGATGCACTATACCCGAACAAGATTTCTTGGATTGGAAAAGAACGACCAATCAAGATATGGCAAGTATGGATCCCAATCACTATGTACATAGTGTCAAAAGTATTCTCAAAGATAAAAAAGATACATATGAACATCTTATAAAACACTTTTATATCCTCGGCGTTGAAATTGCTATAAAATATAAATGGCTTAGACGAGCATATGCAACATTTGCATTGGGGTTATTAATCAGTACAATGTTCGTTGTTTTCTTTATGATCAAAATGGAAAAAGAGCTCTCTCCTTCTAAGCAGTTTGAAAAGATATTTGAACCGTCCGGTGCTACACTATTAAAAGATGGAAAAGTTTTACTAATGGAAGATGAAAACTTAAATACCATGCATCTTATAAAACCAAATAGCGATAATTCAGTTAAAGAACTTGGATCTCCGGTCATGGATAAAAAAACAAAAAAACTTCTTGAAAAAAAGGTTCATGATATCGAAGGAGTTGCAAACAACGGAGATGACAAGATATATGCAATTACTTCACATAGTACAAACAAATCTCATAAACGTAAAAAATCTCGTGAGCAAATTATTCGTTTTGAGTATCATAAAGGTAAAATAGAGAACTTAAAACTATTTCACGGACTACTTGAAGAACTTTCATCATTGCACCCTAAATTTAAGCAAGCACTTTCAGGTACAAAGATTCAATCACCAAAAAAACAGATAAACATAGAGGCTCTAGCGTGGGATAAGAAAAATAATAGATTATTGATCGGTTTTAGAAGTCCCCTGATTGACGGTAAGGCACCTATCGTCATTTTAACAAATCCTAACGGTATATTTGATAAAAAGGAAAAAGCTCATTTACAAGGTCCAATTTTATTAGATTTACAGGGTAACGGTATTCGTGGTATGAGTTGGGATGAAAAAAATAGAGGCTATTGGATATCTGCCGGAAGTAGCGGTAGCCGCAAAAAAAGAAATTTTAATCTTTGGTTTTGGAATATAGATAAAAATAGTCTTAAAAAAATAAAAGATATTTCTAACATCGGCTATGCGGAAAGTCTGGTAACCCTTCATGACGGTCGTATTCTTATTGTAGATGACAATGGAAACATTTTAACTCACGGAGCAAATTATAAAATAGTTAAGGGAACATCTAAGAATTAATATCAAAACCCCAAACTAACTTTACATCGCAAGGAGAAAAAGTGAAAAAAATAGTAGCAATTATATCTTTTTTTGTTGTTTATACTTACGGAAATACTTTTAATATCGGAAAAAATAAGATAAAAGCAGGTGGACAAATAGTTGCTGATACGGCGTGGATTGATGATAACGGGTATAGATATCATAAGAGTGAAATTCGTAGAGCTAGAATCTATTTAAAAGGAGATTTGACAAAATTTCTATCTTATGAATTAGAGTACAGTTTTACAGGTAAGAATGACTGGAGAGATGTATATCTTAAATATACAGGTTTTTCGGGATGGATGATCTACATTGGAAATATTAAAGAGGCTTTTGGATTGGAAGCACTTACAAGTTCTAAATATAATACCTTTATGGAGAGAGCACTATCAGATTTATATAATTCTCGTAAAATGGGTATTCTTGTCAAAGGACATAAAAAAATAGATACTAACATACTAACATATGCAGCGGGAGGATATGGAAAATCACTTGATGAAGCGATAGATAATAAACATGGCAATAACTCTTTAACTACTCGTTTGACTTATGCAAAAATATTTTCAAAGAAAATGATTTATCACTTAGGAATATCTACTTCTTTTACTGATCATGATCAAGACTCTATTAAATTAACTTCAGATATAGGATCACACCTCTATCTCGGTTCATTTCTTAAAACAAAAGTCAAAAAGGTAGATCATACAAAACGAATCGGTCTTGAAGCTGCTGTTGTTTATAATGCATTATCTTTTCAAGGCGAATATATTTTATACACTATTTCAAACACAATTAATAGTTATAACTTTAGTGGATGGTATATCCAAGCAAGTTGGTTTTTAACAGGTGAATCAAAAAAATATAAAATAAAGTCGGCAACATTCTCACGTACCAAACCATATAAACCTATAAATCAAGGTGGATACGGAGCAGTAGAAGTCGCTTTACGCTTAACTCAGCTTGATATTAACGACAAAGATGAAAACGGCAAAGAAGAGCGTGACATTGCATTTGGAATAAATTGGTACTTAAAACCAAATTTACGTTTAATGAGTGAATATACATTTGCTGATGAGATATTGGAAAATTCAAAAGATGCAAAACTTTTCCAATTAAGAGTACTATATGACTTTTAAACCCAAAATTTGCATTAGCCGGTATACCATCTGCATTGATAATCGGCGGCATGGGCGATTGAAGTAAAGCCTCGACGAACCCTCCGGGTGCGCCTATGTTTTTCTTCAACACCCCTACACACAGAACATCAATACATCTGATATGCCTTTTAATGCAAAATTTGGGTTAAACCAAATATTTAGTCCTGCTTAACGATTGTATCATCACAATTGAAAATTGATATATGATACCTATCCTAATATGTAATATACATAATATGCAATATAAATTATTCTTTTTTTCTATTGCCTTTATAAGATATTATCTCAAAGCCCGGACTCATAACGACAACCGCATTTTCAGGGATATCCTTATGTATAACGGCATTTGCACCGATCTTCGCATTGTTTCCAATAGTGATTTTCCCTATCAATTTTGCCCCAGCGCCGATATAGACATCATCGCCGATAGTAGGTGCACCTCTTCTCTCACCCTGCCCACTCTCACCGATCGTAACCTGTTGGGAAATATTGACATTTTTACCTATTTTTGCAAGCGGAGAGATCGTAATCCCGCCAAAGTGACCGATATAAAATCCCTCACCAATCTCAGCCCCCTTTGATATCTCTATACCCCACTTACTCTTTAGTCGTTGATTTAAGAGGTAGTAGAGAGGGAGTAAAACAATCTTGGTAAGCTTCCCTTTTTTATCTATCCATTTGCCAAATCTATAGACAACCATCGCACGAACACCGGGAGCTATCAAACAGTTTAAAATGCGTCTCTTTTTAGAGTAGTTACCCATATTGTAGGTTCTTAAAATATCTTTTTTTAGTTTTGACATACTCCCTCCGAACAAATTTTTACATACTCTACAACAATCACCGTTTTTTATCAAATTTTACCGAAAAAAGTGTGATAAAAATCGTTTTCATGTCACCATTTGAAATAACAATAGATAAATTTTACAAATTTTTTGATATCTTTTTGGAAAAATCAAACCTTTACTATATACTTTATTTGTTTCAATTACAAAGGTTTATATCGGATGAAAAATATATCAGTATTAGAGTTGATTACCGGAATGGATATCGGCGGAGCTGAAGTTGTTTTGCTTAACCTCTGTAAAAACTTGGATAAGAGTAGATTTAACATCTACACTTTTGGGTTAGATAGTACTACCAACTTGCTGGAGGAATTCAAACAAGCTTCAACCTTAGCAATGAGTCTTGGCATGCAAAAAACTCCATTATCCATGCTTAAAACAGTTAAAATGATAAAATCTTTTATAAGAGAGAAAGATATAAATATCATACATGCACATCTTTTTCATACTCTACCTATCGCAGTTCTTGTAAAATTTTTAAACCCAAGTATAAAAATTCTCTTTACTCCTCATAGTGCACACAATGGAGGAAGAGGTGACGGAAAAGTTGAAGATCAGATAGTAAAACTACTCAAAAGCTTTAGAAGTGTTGATATTCTCTTTTCTGAATCTATGAAAAGAGACATATACTTAGATAACGCCATAGTTATAGAGAACGGTGTTGAAGTTGATAAATATCATATTAGTACTAATAAAAATAGCAAATTTACATATATTCATGTTGCCAGATTTAGAGATGAAAAAAACCAAGCCTTTTTAGTCAAAAATGTAAAACAACTTGTAGAAAAAGGTTTAGATTTCGAACTATGGTTTGTGGGGGATGGAGAGTTAGAGGATGAGTTAAAAAAGGAAACCCAAAAGAGAGGATTGCAAAAATATATCAAATTTTTGGGGTTAAGAGATGATATACCAAATATCCTAAATCAAGTCAATGTTTTTCTTCTACCGTCCAAAGTGGAGGGGCTTCCTATATCAGCCCTCGAAGCAGGAGCCTGTAAACTCCCCATCATATCTACCCCGGTCGGTACACTACCTGAACTCTTAAGTGACGGTTGCGGATATATCGAGGAGCTGGATAGCTTTATCGATAGGATGGAGTGGGTCTATCACAACTACGATCAAGCTAAAGAGTGTGGTGAAAAACTCTATGAGAAGATAGTCGATGAGTACTCTATCAAATCAATGGCTAAAAAGCATGAAGAACTCTACCTCTCACTGCTCTAATGCTTTTTGAATATTGCGAATATCCTCAACCACAACGCGAAGTTCATCCAGTGGAAGCATATTATCCCCGTCACTAAGTGCTTTGCTTGGATCAATATGCGTCTCAAAGAAGAAGCCGTCAACCCCGACAGCGGCGGCGGCTCTTGCAAGCGGAGCGACAAACTCCCTCTTGCCGCTACTCTTTCCGCCTCCGGCTCCCGGCATCTGTACGGAGTGAGTCGCATCGAAGATCACCGGCGCAAACTCTCTCATAATCACTAAGCTTCTCATATCTACGACAAGATTTCCATAGCCGAAACTACTACCCCTCTCGGTTAGCCATACACCGCTATGTTTAGAGACCTCATATTTCGCACGCTCTATTCCTCTACTCTTTAGCGCTTTTAGTACTGAGTACTCCATATCGGAGGGATTCATAAACTGACCCTTTTTGATATTGATGATAGCCCCGCTCTTGGATGCCTCTACCAAAAGGTCGGTTTGCCTGCATAAAAATGCCGGTATCTGAAGTATGTCTGCAACTTTTGATGCGATTTGCACCTGCCAAACTTCATGCACATCGGTCAATATCTTATAACCAAACTCCTCTTTGATCTCTCTCAGCATCTCAAGCCCCTCGTGCACTCCGGGACCCCTATAGCTATCTAAGCTTGTTCTATTGGCTTTATCGAAGGATGCCTTAAAATAGAAATCTATCTCATCATCTTCATGATACGATTTAAGGCGCAAAGCGATCTCTCTTAAAGTCTCTTTATCCTCTATCACACAGGGTCCGGCTATCAGTATCATCATCTACCTCATTATCTCACTATCTTTTAATTTACCATAGAGATCACCATAGAGTAGTACATCTTTGAGGATAAATCTATCACAGATATAGCGATCATCGATATCGATATAAAATTCACCCTTTCGGCTAGAAAAGATCTTTTGGTGTAGTACTACTTTTAAGATACGGTTATTTGCATGCAGAAGCTTTGCGATCTCCTCCTTCTCCTCTCCCTTTAGCGTTTTTATCGTTATCAAGCCATCCTTTTTCCTAGCCCCGACCGCATGAAAAATTTTGCCGTTGGTCTCTAAGTTGTCACCGATCAGATATCTTAGATTAAAAAAGAGGGTTAAGATGTCGTTTTGACTATAGTAGCGCAGTCTATCTCTCATCTCCTCAACTTTACCGCCGTTGACTTTTGTGATGATCAAGTTCACTACTTGGTTTTTATGGTCAAAGAAGTATCTCTTTCTAACCTCTTTATCCCCCCACTTTCTATCTTTAACAAAAAGTGTAGGCAAGAGTTTTCCATCCTTTATCACACCCGTACTCTTATATGTCTCCACCCTATCGCGACTTACAAATTTCACCAACCCCTCTCCGGAAGCCACAACCTCTATCTTGTAGGTACCATCCTCTATATCGATAGTGCATTTACCCTCGCCTATCGTACCGAATATCCCATACTTTACTTTATATTCGGCACTCATACGCTTAAAATCAAAAGCACTCAGGGATATTGCTAAAAATATGATTGGTAAAAAAATTCGATAAAACATGCCAAAATTGTATTGTTTTTTAGATAAAATCTTTCTATGCAAAAAATTATAGATTATTTACATAATTTTTCTTATATGAACGATATAGACTCCCTCTTTTGGCAAAAGTTTCTCATAGCAACGACGATATTTTTACTCTTTGTGCTATTGAGGAAGATCTTTGTATATTTTGTACTAAAAGTGCTCAAAAAGATCTTCCTAAAAACCGAAAACAAGATTGATGATAAGAGTGTACATATACTCACGGGACCGATAGGGTTTATCTTTATCATTATCGGTTTCAACGCCTTTCTAGCCCTCTTGGGTATCCACTCCTCCTTTACAAACAATATCAGCAAATCACTCATCATATTTGATATCTTTTGGTTTTTGTTTTACCTTGTAGAGCTCTTTAGTACTATCTTTGACAACTGGACCAAAAACTACTCTAAAGCGCTTTCAAAAGAGATCATCAAGTTTATCGATAGAGTTTTAAAGCTCATTGTCATCTCACTCGCAATCATGTCTATCCTCAAAGTGTGGGATATAGATGTTAGCGGCTTTGTGGCATCTCTTGGACTTGGAGGTCTAGCCTTTGCGCTTGCTGCGAAAGATACGGCGGCAAATATCTTCGGCTCTCTTGCGATCATCGCCGATAAAGCGATAAGTGTCGGAGAGTGGATAGAGGTAGACGGTGTCGAAGGTGTCGTCCAAGATATAGGTATGAGAACCACAAAGATAAGAAATTTTGAAAATGCAATCATCACGATGCCAAATCAAGTGATAGCCAACTCAAAGATAAAAAATTATTCAAGAAGAAGCACGAGAAGGGTCAAGTTTAGAATCGGGCTAACTTACGACACGACAAAAGAGCAGATAGCCGCTATCAGAGATGAGATCAAAACTTTTCTAGAATATTCACCTAAAATTTCAAAATATGACCCTATAATAGTCAACTTTGACGCTTTTGGTGATTCGGCACTGATACTCTTTATCTACTATTTTACAAATAGTGCCGATTGGTTTAAATATTTAGCGATAAAAGAGGAGGTAAATATGGAGATTATGCAGATTGTAGAGAAGCATCATGCCCAGTTTGCCTTTCCATCTCAATCCATATATATAGAAAAAATTGCAAAGAGAGAAGATGAAGAAGATAGCACTCATAGGTAGACCGAATGTGGGAAAAAGTTCCCTCTTTAACAGGCTCTCAAGGAGACTTGACGCCATCACCTCAGAGCAAAGCGGAACGACAAGAGATCTCAAAAGGGGTGTGATAGAGATCGAAGGTAAAGATGTAATCCTCTACGATACGGGCGGGCTTGACGATAGAGATGAACTTTTTGTAAAAGTCAAAGAGAAGTCTCTAAGTGCGGCCAAAGATGCGGATATCATCATCTATATGGTAGATGGAAAAACGCTACCGGATGAAGAGGATAGAAAGATCTTCTACTCCCTCCAAAAACTTGGGAAGCCGATAGCCCTTGTGGTCAACAAAATCGACAATAAAAAGCAAGAGGATGCGTTAGGCTGGGAATTTAGCTCATTTGGTGCAAAAGATCTCTTTTTGATCTCGGTATCTCACAACAGAGGGGTCAATGAGTTAATAAAGTGGATTGATAGCCATCTTCCTGAAGAGAAACCCTCTCTTTCACTTCAAGAGGAGGATGAAGAGAGTCTAGAGGAGTTCTTAGAGACTTTGGAGATGGAAAGCGAGGAGGATGAGGAGAGCAATGAGATCAATGTCGCCATTATCGGGCGTGTCAATGTGGGCAAAAGCTCTCTTCTCAATGCACTCATCAACAAAGAGAGGTCGGTCGTAAGTTCCATAGCCGGTACTACGATAGACCCGGTCGATGAGGAGATCTTCTATAAAGAGAAAATCATCCGCTTCATCGATACCGCTGGTATTAGGCGAAGAGGGAAAATAGAGGGTATAGAGAGGCATGCGCTTCATAGAACCCAAAAGATGCTTGAGAGAAGTGATATCGCCCTCTTAGTACTAGATGCTAGCGAAGCGTTTAAAGAGCTTGATGAAAAGATTGCCCACCTTGTTGAGAAGTTTTCCCTAGGATGTATCATCGTTCTCAATAAGTGGGATATCAAGGACGCAAGTTATGAAGAGAGTGTAGAGAGGGTGAGAGAGAGATTTAAGTTTCTATCATACGCTCCTATCATTACGCTTTCAGCTCTCTCGAAAAAGAGAGTTCATAAGCTCAATGATCTCATTTTAGAGGTGTATGAAAACTACAAAAGAAGAGTTCCCACAAGTAAACTCAATGAACTTATCGAATATGCAAATCGCAGACACCACCTACCCTCAGATCAGGGAAAACTTGTCAAGATATATTATGCCACCCAATATGAAACAAAACCGCCTAAAATCGCCCTTGTGATGAATAGACCAAAAGCACTTCACTTCTCATACAAAAGATACCTGATCAATCGACTAAGAGAGGCTTTTGACTTTAAAGGAGTTCCGATCTTGTTAGAGGCAAAACCTAAAAAGAGTGAAGAGGAGGATCAGGAGAGTAGATGAAAAATATAGTACTAATAGGCTTTATGGGTGTAGGAAAAGGCACAGTTGCCAGAGCGATGGTAAAAATCGATCAAAAACGCTTTGCTATAGATACCGATGATCTCATAGAGTCTTTTGAAAATAGAAAAATCAAAGAGATTTTTGAGAATGAAGGCGAAGAGTACTTTAGAAAACTTGAAAAAAGGACGGCAAAATGGATACAAAAGAGTGTAAAAAACAGTATCATCTCTACGGGAGGCGGTTTTTTCAAGGTAAAAAATATAAAAAAACTCGGAACAATTGTTTTGCTTGATGCTAAGTTTGAGTATATCCTTGGGCAGATACTCTCATACCCAAACGCTGAGAGAAAACTTGCCAAACGACCCCTCTTTAACGATAAAGAGCGAGCGAGAGAGCTTTATGACAAAAGAAGACCAAAATACCTTGAAGTTGCGGATGTGGTGATAGATATCGAAGGCAAAACTCCGCAAGAGATAGCAAAAGAGATACTCAAAAAGGTGAAAATATGAAAAGATATATCACGCTACTTATCCTATCTGCACTCCTTTTATCTGCTGATCTACTTTCATATAAAAACATTTACTTTGGAGCCGATAGATCCATCTTGGCAAATGAGCAAAATAGTTTCGGTTCCGCCTCAAACGCACCGCCGTCAGAGCATCACCGCATCAAAAACGCAACCTCATTTAAGCTTGGTTATAAGCTTGGATTTATACGATTTGAGTTTGGGCGCTACTTTGTAAAAGATAAGCACAAAGAGGATATTGCGATTAGCTCGTTTGCGGTTGGTTTAACCGCCGATGCCCTCTCTCTCAAAAATTTATCCGATATAAACCTTGATATATTTCCGTCGATAGAGGCGGGACTTACCGATAGAAATCTTAACGCCGCTTTCAACATCCACTACGCTATCAACAAAAATATCGAACTGATGCTTTCAGAAAGGTATATCGGCAAAAATGCCCTCATGATAGGAGGCGGCACAACATCCGTTTACGGAACATTTTTGGGCGTGAGATTTCATTTTGAATAGCACTATCTTCACCCCAAATAGCTCTTAGAGGATTCTATATCTTCGGCGATAGCCCTCTTTAGCTCACTTATGCTCTCAAACTTCCTATTTTTTCGCAAAAATTTAACAAACTCAACCCTCACACTCTCACCGACATATCCGTCAAAATCATCAACAATATGTGTCTCGACCGAAAAGGCACCGTCGGTACTCTCTCTCTTTCCTATAAATGTAACGGATCGATATCTTTTATCTTGAACTGTCGTATAAGTGGCATATACCCCCTCTTTAGGTAAGACAAAACCGTTTGGGTCGATATTGATCGTAGGGTATAACGCTTTTTTGCCTAACCCCTGTCCCTTGATAACCCTTCCTTCGATCTGATAAACTCTACCAAGAAGCCTATTTGCCTCCTCTATTTTTCCCTCTCTAAGCAGGTTTTTGATCACTCTTGAGTGGATAGAGACTCCATCCTCTTTGATTTCATCAACAATCTCCACTTCCCCGTCAAATAGCTCTTTGAGACTCTTAGTACTACCCTCTCTACCGTTTCCAAATCGAAAGTCATAGCCCACGATGATGCGTTGCAGATTTGGAAAGAGTGTTTTGATCATCTCCATAAACTCTTTTGGCGTTTTTGACTTTACCTCCTCAAGATCGATTAAAAGACAATCTCTATCTATATACCTACACCGATACTCTCCCGGCGTCAAACCCTTCCCGCCTCTATCTATCGCTACCACCACTCCCCTCTCACCAAGTTTGGAAATCAACGCTTTATGCGCTTTATGGACACCGTCAAAGCCCCCAATAGCGATAGTATTGACATCGCTACTTTCTAAAGTGGTAAAAAATCTCAATATTTCCCTCTTTTCCTCTTAGTGTTGACTCCATCTTAGTCACTAAACTCCAGCCTAACGCATGAGATCGTGCTTCAAACGCTTTGGAAGCCAAAATGATAGCCTCCTCATCCTTTACAACCCCTTTTCTATCTCGCTTTGCCTCCACACCGACTTCAAATTGCGGTTTAAAGAGTATTATTATGTCTCTATCACTCACTCTATCTACATACTCTAAAAAGTTTTTACTCCCGATAAAAGAGAGATCGCAACTTACTACCTCAAAGGGAGTTTTAGGTTTATACTCTCTTATATCGCACCCCTCTTTGCTTATCACTTTCGGATGTTCCCTAAGTTTTGGATGAAGCTGTCCTCTTCCGACATCAAGTGCTATCACCTCTTTTGCGCCATACTCAAGCAGTACCTCCACAAATCCACCGGTACTACTACCTATATCTAAACAGATTTTATCCTCTATATCTATAGGATGCGCTTCAAGAAAGCCTTTTAACTTCTCACCTGCTCGTGATACATAGCTATTGTGTGAAATGATTTGAATCTCCGGGTCATCTACCATATAGGAAGCGCGATTGACAATCTTTCCGTCAACTAAAACGAGGGAGTTTTTGATCAACTCTTTTGCACGATTTCTGCTTTGTGTAAAACCATTTTGAGATAAAAATAGATCTAGGCGAGTCATCTATAAGACTTTGTTTGAAGTTTTTACAAAAAAAGTGTAACAATTTGTATAAAATACCCGCTTTAAACTTAAATATCACTTAAATATTAAATTTTTTTAGAAAATTTGTAAATAAATCAAAAAAGACTTCGATTTAGATGTATAAAAATTCAATTTAAAGGAAGGTAAAACAATGAAAGTTTCAAATAAAGAGATCGCTGCGGCAATCAACAAAACACCATCAGCCATATCCTATCTGAAAAAGACAAACTATAATGAGTTTCAGATACTAAAACTTGGAGTTTTGTGCCAAAAGCTAAACCTTGATAGCGAAGATCTGATGGCGATGTACTCACTTAAACAGATAGAGCTTAAAAAGATCGCCTCATAACACCTTCCTTTTGGGAGGGGTTAATATTTAATCCTCGTGAGATAGAGTCCGTTTGGCGGCGCTAACTCTCTACAAAATCTACCCCTATTTTCCAACTGAAGTTTTAACTCTTTAACGCTTAATTCACCGCTTGATATTTTCAGTAAAAAGGCAACCATCATCCTAATTTGACTGCGTAAAAAGCCATCAGCCTCAAAATAGAAGATATGAAACCCCTTATGCTCATAAAAAAGTGTCTTCTTCATCACTCTTTTGCTATCTTTTACACCACTTCCCTCTTTCATAAAGCCTCTAAAGTCATGTTCTCCTTCAAATAATTTTATCGCTTCTCCTATCATCTTCTCATCTATTTTAGTACTAAGATATGTGACATAACTATCTCCAAAAGGTTCTCTATCACCGCACTTTGCGATATATCGATATACCCTACTCTTCGCACTAAATCTTGCGTGAAAAGCCTCCTCAACTTCTTCAATCCTCTTCATCACTATCGAGCCGGGCAATATAAAGTTTAATCTTCTCTTTAACTCATCTAAATCTCTCCAATAATCCGGAAGGGAGATGGAGAGTACTTGGTTGAGCGCATGCACTCCCCTATCGGTTCTGCCGCTTGCCTCAAACTTTGACGCAATTCCTAGCGTTTTAAAAGCATCTTCAAGGCTGTTTGCTACCGTAGCGACACCGCTATTTTGTACCTGAAAGCCGTGATATCTGCTCCCATCATATGAAATCGTTATCTTCGCCCTCATTTTAGTACCTACTCAAGATCCTCTTTTTGAAGTATATACCTGATAGCATATGCACAAGCACGATCATTGCAAATGTCCCATAGAGCGGCATTTTTAGAGATATGACATACATCAATATATAGTACCCAAGTACTACCAAAAATAGGTTGAGATAGATGTTTGTCTTTTCATGTCTAACATTGAAGATACCAAAACTTATGGCAAACAAAAATGTTGCTAGCGGGAAAAAGGATATCAATATATTGATGGAGAGATCTTTGGCTCTTGTGGCATTGGTTGAAGCCATCTTCCAATAATCAAGCACCTTGTAAAACTTTAATTCATGGATATTGGGCTTGTAGCTTAACTTCAAACTGCCGTAATCTATCTCATCCACACTATCCTCACCGATAGCATAGAGCCTTCCGCTCTCTAGATTGATCGATATCACCGATTTGTCGTTGAGAATTTTTGCGCTATTTGCTATGATCAATCGATCCTTTCCGCCATCTCCGTTTGGATTATAAAGCACGATCTCTTTATAGCTATGTTGATCTTTACCGTTGACAAAGAGACTCCACTCATCAAACTTTTGTCCAAACTCACTCGGTCTGACATTGACTTTGGCTTCTAGCTTTTTAAACTGGATAAAGTTTTTATTGAGTTGCTTTGAGATGGGTATAAATACCACCGAGTTGACAAGCAAAAAGAGTGAAACCAAAAGAGATAAGACAAAGAAAACTCTTGCGATCTTATGGGGACTCATCGTCAGCGCAAACAAAACGATCAACTCATTTTCGACCGATAGCTTGAGTGTTGTCATAGCCACCGCTATGAAAAAGGTGATAGGTAAGATATAAACAACCAGTTGCGGCAGCATGTAGAGGTATGACTCGAAAAGATCCCCAAAAGTTACCGAAAAGAGGGAGGTTAGCGAGGATATTTTGATAAAAAAGACCACTGACGCTAAGAAAAATAGCGTAAAAAAGAGTGATACAAAGTTTTCAAAAAAGTTGCTGATAAGATATCGATTGACTCTATCCATATAGGCTAACCAACAGCCTCTCAAAATATTCTCTAAAGGTATAGACTATAAAGAGTGCCAACGCCAAAAAGGGAATATAGGGCAACTCATACCCCTTTTGACCTACTATCAGAAAAACCGGCAACGCAATAAGTGCCGATAAAAATATCGCTACCGCTCCAAGCTTTATCCCGACCATTGCCCCGATCGTAGCGGCGATCATGATATCCGCTTCACCCATCGCCTCTCTCTTTAAGGCATAGGAGAGATAAAATCTAAGCAGTGTAAAACCGCCGGCAAAAAGCAGTGCGTTTGTGAAATTTGTTAAAATCGTA
>JALWLO010000089.1 GCA_027084135.1 Campylobacterales bacterium
AGAGTATATTTTTTCAAAAAATGGAGAAACTGATAACAAATTCTTATGAATAATTCGATGATGCGTACCAAGAAATTTACTTTTTTTGAGAGATGGGGTTATTCAGAGGGTTCAATTTATTATAGCATTATTTTGTGCATTATCTAAAAGTGCTGATGATTTCGGTAGGTGATATCGCAATAGGTGGTAAAATAAGGAAGTAAGATAATTTACTTCCTAGATAGAGGTGAAACGCTTACTCATCGATCTCTCTGCCGTTAGTCGGTTGAGTAGGTCTGTTGTTGTGATGTCCCATGATGTCAAAGAAGGCTTTGACTTGCTCTTTCGAGGTATGTGAGGGGGTTTTTAGTACTAGCCATAAAACATTTTCGGAGCATGGGGGTGTCGTGAGAGAACCTATAAATTTGTAGTAATCTTTATTTCCCGGTAGAAGTGCTTTGATATCGTCTGCTTTTAGATCCAAGCTTACCTTCTCACCCTCTTTAAGTGGAAATTTTGACCATATTTTTGCTAGTATCTTATTGGCTTCTCCCTCATCGAACATCAACGCAAGAACCGCCAATTGACCATCTTTTGCTTGATGAACAAAGTGTGCTTCAAGTGGAAAGCTTTTACCTTTTATCTTATTTTCACTCGGTGTGTGGAAGTGAAACTGCTTTAACTCAAACACCTTTCCATCTACTGTGAGGGTACTACCCGGTTTGACATCGACTTGAACCGTATGTCCGTTGTAGATCACATCGGTTGCGCCACTTTGATAGTTGATCTTTAAGGGTTGCAAATCTACATCTTTGGTCGGTACCACATCTATAGGCGATTGCGTTTTACCGATAGAGCAAGTGGCAAACTTTGGATCCAACTCTCCCCAATGCGCCGGTGCTACTTCTCCCTCATATCCCCAGTGAGCTTTGTGAGCACTTTCATGTTTTATGCTTTTACTATCAACCGCACATCCGATAGATAGAAGCATTAAAGAGAGTGTAGAGATTGAACCGATAATCAATTTTTTCATAAATCCTCCTTTAAAATAAGTATTATTTATCAAAGTTATAAAATATAACTTAAGTTGATAATAGTAGCATAAAAGAGATTATAATTTATTTGTAACAAAATGTTACAAGGTTCAATAAATATCGACAAAAAAAGTTAACTTTACTACTGGTTGGTAAATCTTTGTCGATGCTAATCATATAACATATAGGGGGTTGATTATGGGAAAAACGGTAGTCAAAGAGAGAAGTGAGCAAATAAGATCTCAAGAGAAGAGGGGAAAAGAGCTTTTGACTTTTTCAGAGCGCTTGGTGAGGTTAAGACTCAAAGATTCAAAGCAAAAGGCATATCTTATTCCTGAAGGGTAAACAAAAATTTGCATTAAATCAAAAAGAGTAGGCTAAGGGTTGCGCTTAGCATATAGATCCATAGAGGCAGACTATGGAGAAACTTCACGCTCTGTTTATTGAGTATTTTAGTGAGGCGGGAGGCTCTTTTGAGAGGCTTGAGGCTCTTGAGAAATCCTTTCTCACCGAGCTTTGCCGCTCTTTTGATACCCGCTTTACCGTAAGTGGCGGCAAGCATAAAGCTCTCTTTGGAGAGTTTTGGTTTGAGAAGCTTATAGTAGTAGTAGGTATCCTTGCCGAGTATCATAAGGAGTGCGTTTGCCTCTTTGCCGAATATCTTTGCAAACGATACCGACTCTCTAAATGCTTTGATACCCTTCGTACTGTTTAAGAGCTTTACCGTAGTACT
The DNA here is from genome assembly GCA_027084135.1 of Campylobacterales bacterium. Classification (GTDB taxonomy): domain Bacteria; phylum Campylobacterota; class Campylobacteria; order Campylobacterales; family QNZT01; genus QNZU01. The sequence goes on from JALWLO010000089.1 coordinate 1,747, forward strand.
AAAACCGCTTGTTTTGGTGATATCGTAGATATCTTCAAAAAAGTTTGTCAGAGGCTTGATATCTTTTGTTTTTTTGATCTCTTTCGCCCACATGAGGATAAATCTCTCCACCCATTTTGGCATCCTCTTTTTGCGTTTGAGCAGTTTGAGTGAGCCTATGCCGCCCTTTATGGGGGCTGTGCTTCCGCCGCTTAAGAGTGTCGCGGCGCTTGCGATAACTCCGATGGAGGAGAGTCCCATCAACACTTCATCCACCTTCTGCCCCGATATCTTGTGGTAGCTCTCTATCGCCAGATCTCTGATATCTCCAAACACAAAGAGATCGCTCACCACCGCGGTAGCTATACCGATGGGTTCATCACTCTTGCCAAGCACTACCCCCTCAAGCGCCTTTTTGCTTTGGTACTCCATCGTATGGCGCTTCTGCTCTATCGCTTCATAGAGTGCCTTTGCTTTTGGATTATCTCTGATATACGCATAACGCATAAAAAATCCAAGATACTCACTCGCCTCATTGAGCTTACCCGCCTGTACAAGCTCTTTTGTGTGAGGAATCGGATCGATACGCTCTAAAGCGGGGTAGGGTGAGGGCTGATGCAGATAGTAGTAGTCATACAGCATCAATGAACTAAATGCGAAGATTAAAAACGCGATAAACTTTAGCAATACTCTCATGCTTTTGATTATATCAAAACTTTAGATGATATAATAACCCCTATGAAAAGAGTATTTAAAGAGGTCGGAAGTTTAGATAGACGCTGCTATGAGGCGTATCGGTTGAGCGAAGAGATATTGATGGAGCATGCGGCGATGGGTTTAAAGAGTGCGGTTCCGTCAGATGCACAAAGAGTCTTGATCGTAAGCGGCGGCGGAAATAACGGCGCTGACGGCGTAGTACTAGCCAGACTGCTGTATGATAAAGAGGTGGATCTGCTGCTACCCTTCGGTGCAAAATCCCCTATGTGCAAACTTCAGCTCGATAGGGTAAGAGCGCTTGGAATCAACGAGATAGAGGGCATCGACAAAGCGTATGATGTCGTTGTCGATGCGCTATTTGGCTCAGGATTTCGAGGGGAGTTAGATAGTAGTACGAATGCACTGATAGAGCAGCTAAACAGCATGGAAGCATACAAAATCGCTTGCGATATCCCAAGCGGCGTGGATAGAGACGGTGTGATCAAAAACAGTGCGTTTAAAGCTGATGTAACGGTAACGATGGGGGCTTTGAAGGAGGCTTTGTACAGCGATGAGGCGAAAGATTTTGTCGGAGAGATACGGGTAGCCGATCTTGGCGTCAGTAGCCAAAAGTATGAGGGAGAGAGCCAAACTTTTCTTTTAGAAGAGGAGGATATGAAGCTGCCCAATCGAGAGCGGCTCAATACCCACAAAGGAGATTTCGGTCACTTGGCGGTCATCGCCGGCTCAAAGATAGGTGCCGGCGTGATAGCGGCGAGAAGCGCTTTTTCCTTTGGTGTCGGGAAAGTGACGATTGTTGAGAACGAACCCTATAGCGTACCCTTTGAGATCATGAGTTGCACCACATTGCCGAGCGATGCTTCAGCGGTTTGTATCGGTATGGGACTAGGGCATCGATATGACGATGAGTATCTTGCTAAATTTCTCTTAGATCACTCGTTACCGATGGTGATCGATGCCGACCTCTTTTATGAGGAGATCACCACGAAAGTTTTAGCTTCTCACCAAGCGCTAGTACTAACGCCTCACCCAAAAGAGTTTTGTTCCCTCCTAAAGCTCACCGGTATCGCCGATATCACGCCCAAAGAGTTACAGAGGGATAGGTTTGGCTATGCAAGGAAGTTTAGTACTAACTACCCAAATAGCGTCTTAGTACTAAAGGGGGCAAATACGCTCATCGCGCAAGAGGGGAGGATCTACATCAACCCTTACGGCGATAGCAGGCTCTCAAAAGGGGGGAGCGGCGATGTATTAGGCGGTCTGGTAGCCTCGCTTTTAGCTCAAGGCTACTCACCGCTCCAAAGCGCCGTTACCGCTTCGCTGGCGCACACGCTAGCATTGAGAAGTTTTCATAAAAACTCCTATGCCTTGACTCCGCAAGACCTCATAGAAGGGGTCAAGTGTCTCTAAATGTATCCAAACGAAAGAGGATAGCCATCCTCTTTAGCGGTGAGGGGACAAATATGCAAAATCTCATCCAAAAGCTCTCTCCCCATAAAGAGATAGAGATAGCCTTAGTACTAACCAACAATACAAACGCAAAGGGTATAGCAAGAGCAAAAAAGCTGGGATTTACCCCTTTAGTACTAAACCATAAAGATTTTCAAAGCCGTGAGGCGTTTGACAAGAGATTGGTCGAGATCGTTCATGCGCATCAGATCGATCTGGTAGTACTAGCCGGTTTTATGAGGATACTCACTCCCGTTTTTACCGATATTGTCAAAGCGATCAATATCCACCCCTCACTCCTTCCCAAACATAAAGGCAAAGACGCGCTCATCAACAGCTTCAACGACAGCGATACCAAAGCGGGTGTGACGGTACACTGGGTCAATAGCGAACTCGACGGCGGAGAGATCATCGAACAACAAAGTTTTGATAAGCGTGGACTCGATTTTAAAGCGTTTGAGAAAAGAGTGCATGAGATAGAGTATGAACTCTACCCCAAAGCGGTTATCAAAGCCTTGCAGACTCTATAGCTTGACAACTTTGATCAGACCCGGATACTCATCATAGTTAAGAAGTATCTTTTTGACCCTCTTTTGCCAAAGTTTACCAAACTCCTTTTTCTCCTCTTTTGTTGCGCTACTAGATAAAACTTTTTGCATCAACTCTTGCATTTTCGGATCTCCCGGTACCGGCGAAGGGTCATAATAAACCGTCACCTTTTCACCCGTATCGATCCTCTCAAATTTCACACTCGAGTCGATATCCTCTCCGAAGTGCATCAGCGAATGTCTCGCAAATTTCCCTCCAAGACCCTTAAAACCGCTCTTATCCGTTGCACCGGTTATATTTGAGATGACATTTGAGATGACGCCTGTTACCCCCTCTTCAACTGTTTCTTTAAAACTTACCTTTATCTCCCCGCGAACCGGCATCTCATCACCGTATAGCGCCTCTAATCCCTTGAGCGTGCAGAGATATGCACCCGCTACCGTCGGACAGCTATGCCCCGCAAACTTTACTACATGGATATATTTGACTTTGATGATGCCGTCTTTGAAGCTACCGAGCGTATCGGCTAAGGGATCATAGAGCTTTATCTTCTCCACTTTGTCATAAAATTTTGGATAACTTTTCACCATATCTCCTTATTTAACGATCTATGCTAAAATTGTAGCATAGATTTCATTTCACTCTAAGTGGGATTTTAAAGTGGGTTTGATTGAAGAGTCAAAGATTTAAAAGCTTTTATCAACACCTCCCATACCTTGAGATGGAGGAGTTGATCATCTATTTTAGTATATTTGACGGTTTTTTCGATATCTCTCTGCTGAGAGAGAGCGATTCGTTACTTGAAAATATCACCAAAAACATACTCAAAAATTTTCATACCCTCAAAGATGAGTTTATCTACACCTCCCAAAAGCAGCTCCAAAACGATATACAAAAGATGCTCTATCGCCTCTCCATCGGTGATAGAAAACACTACTCGCTCTATAAAAATATCAACCGTTTTAGCGGAATGGAGGCGTATAAGTTTCTCTTTGAAGAGGGGATCATCCAAAAAGAGATCTCTCGTGAAAAGCCGATAGAAAAAAAGCCGAATCAACCCCTTAAAAAGGAGCTTAGAGGCTATCAGATAGAGGATAAGCTCCACTTCTCAAAAGAGTTTCACAGATTTTGGTGGACATTTATATATCCCCACTACGACGCTTTAGACAAATGTGAGTATAATGAAACATTAGAGGATATAGAGAAAAATCTCGGCTACTTTGTCAGTAGCTTCTTTGAAGAGTTATCAAACGCGCTTATCGCCGATCTCTTTCAAGAGGAGATCGTGGAGTTTGGCGGTTATTGGGCTAAAGATATCGAGATAGATCTCTTGGCGAAGCTCAAAGACGGTACATTGATAGCGGGTGAGTGCAAATGGAAAAACCACAAAGTCAATAAAAGTATCCTCAACAAACTCATCAATGTTACCCAAAAGGCGGGTTTTGAAGCGAAATATTACGCACTCTTTTCAAAGAGCGGCTTTAGTAAAGAGCTGGAGAGTATGCAAGGGGATGAGGTGTTGCTGTTTGATTTAGAATCTTTTAGGAGGCTTTTGGATGATAGATGAGAAACTGCTAAAAAATCTCTCCAATGACGAAAAAGAGCAACTCATGGGTACACTCAATACCCTCATATCTCAAACCTATGTGGTAGAGAAGGAGTATAAAACCCTCCGTGACTCATACGACAAACTCTCAAATGTGATCAATCAAATTATCGAATCAATGCCAAACGCCATCTGGGTACTCGATAGAGACGGAGAGATATTTCTGCAAAACTCCAAAGCCCAAGCGCTCAGAGATATTTTAGAGAGAGTGGAGATAAGGGAGAGCGATGAGGAGGTTGAGTTTGATGATGAGATATATCTCATCAGTATCAGACAAAATGAGGCAAAATTTATCATCTCAGCCACAAAGATCACCGAGCAAAAACGAGCTGACAGGCTTGTTTCGATGGGACAGGTGGCGGCACATCTGGCTCATGAGATCAGAAATCCAATCGGTTCGATCTCGCTTTTGACTTCGACTCTCTTAAAAAAGGTGCCGACAACCCAAAAGCCGATCGTATTTGAGATAAAAAAGGCGATATTTAGGGTAGAGCGGATCATCAAATCGACTCTCCTTTTTACAAAAGGGGTTAAGATAGATAAGGAACCTACAAGCCTTTTAGTACTAAGGGAGGAGCTTGAAGAGGCGTATGAAAACTACACCTTTACCAAAGAGATAGCCCTTGAGATCGCCTTTGATGAGGAGAGAGAGATCGCATTGGATTTGGATACTTTTGCGATCGTACTTCAGAACTTCCTCTACAACGGCATCGATGCGATAGAGGAGGATGAAACAAGCGAGAGCGGAGTGGTGAGATTTGAGTATCGTGAAGATGATCGATCAGCAAAGATCACGATAAAAGATAGCGGGGTTGCCATCAAAGATGAGTCTATCCTTTACGAACCCTTTAAAACGACCAAACTCAAGGGGCATGGTTTAGGGCTTGCCCTCTCCAAAGAGATCGTAGAAGCGCACGGCGGAAAAATCGAACTACTCAAAGAGGAGAAGGGGTTTGTGATAACTTTGCCAAAAGGGGTAAAAAGTTGAGGGCGATATTACTTTTAAATATGGGTGCACCGAGAAATTTGGATGAGGTTTCACTCTTTTTAAAAAATATGTTCAATGATAAAAATATCATTACCGTAAAAAGTGATCTTCTTAGAAAGTTTATCGCAACGGCTATAACGGTCGCAAGAAGCAGAAGTGCCAAAGAGAACTACGCCCATCTAGGCGGTATTTCACCACTAGTCAAGGAGACCGATAGTTTGGTTGAAAAGCTCTCAAAACGCTACCCGAAAGACTTAGTACTACCTATCATGCGATATACGCCGCCGTTTGCCAGAGATGAGATAAAGTTTCTCAAAGCAAAGGGAGTCGATGAGGTGGTACTGCTTCCGCTCTATCCCCACTACTCTACTACGACAACCAAATCGTCTCTAGAGGATTTTTATGAGAGTGCGAAGGAGCTTGGATTTGAGGCTAAAGTCAGAGAGGTTAAGCCCTTTTATCGAGATAGAGGCTACAATGAGGCTCTAATCGAGAGGATAGAAGAGGCACTCTGTCCCCAACGAGACGATCCAAAAGAGATCGATCTAATTTTCTCAGCCCACTCACTTCCTATGAAGATCGTAGAAGCGGGGGATCCCTATCAAAAGCAGGTAGAAGAGCATACCTCTATCCTTCAGGGTTTGTTAGAGGAGAGAGGGCTCTTCTTTGGAGCTTATCACTTAGCGTATCAATCAAAATTAGGACCGGTAGAGTGGCTCGAACCGAGTCTAAGCGACAAACTTGCTAAGATCAAGAGCAAAAAAGCGTTGATCGTTCCTCTATCTTTCTGTTTGGATAACTCCGAAACAGAACTGGAGCTCGATATAGAGTATCGGATAGAGGCGAAAGGGCTTGGATATGAGTACTACAAAGTCGCCAAAGCACCCAATAGCTCTCACAAAATGGTAGAGGCGTTGAGTGGGTTGATCGGCTAAGCTCTTTTAAACTTAATTTTGTTATCATAAACTCCAATTTTTTATAAGGGTAGAACTATGGAAGTCAATCTATTGGCTGAGAGTTTGAAGTTTATGGTGCTTGGTATGAGCGTTGTATTTCTTTTTCTTCTCCTAATGATTTTTATCTTAAAATTACTTACTACTATAATACAAAAATACTTCGCAAAACCGATCTCCCCATCTACTACACCGCAAAAGAGTGTTTCAACCACTTCGGGTGGAGCTGCTGAGGGTGATGAGCAAGCGAAGATCGCTGCAATAACTGCTGCTATAGCAGAATTTAGAAAAAGATAGAGGAAGTTATGGCAAAAAAACTGATAGATATAATGGATACGACCTTTAGAGACGGATTTCAGTCCGTCTTTGGCGGTAGGGTTTTGATGGAGGATTTTTTTCCTGCGGTTGAGGCTGCAAAAGAGGCCGGTATAAGTCACTTTGAATTTGGAGGAGGGGCTAGATTTCAGAGTCTATTTTTCTATCTCAACGAAAATGCATTTGAGATGATGGATAGATTTAGAGAGATCGTAGGTCCTGAGGCAAATCTCCAAACATTAGCAAGAGGCGTAAATACGGTCATGCTGGATACCGGAAGCAGTGAGCTTATCGATCTGCATGCCAAGCTGTTTAAAAAACATGGTACGACAACGATTAGAAACTTCGATGCGTTAAATGATGTGGAAAATCTCAAATACTCCGGTGAGTGTATCAAGAAGCACGGACTCAACCATGAGGTGGTGATCACAATAATGGATCTTCCTCCAGGTTGTAAGGGTGCACATGATGTCGCCTTTTATGAGAAGACGCTTAGAGAGATACTCGATAGTGAGATAGAGTTTGATAGTCTCTGTTTTAAAGATGCAAGCGGCACTTCAAGTCCTCATAAAGTCTATGAGACGATCAAGATGGCGAAGAAGATACTGCCGGAAAATATGCCGGTAAGGCTTCATACCCATGAGACTGCTGGTGTAAGCGTGTCGTGCTACTTAGCTGCGCTTGATGCGGGAGTGGACGGTATAGATTTAGCTGCAAGTCCCGTAAGCGGCGGCACGAGCCAGCCTGATATTTTAACTTTGATACATGCGACAAAGGGTACAAACTATGACCTTGGCGGTTTAGAGATCGATAAGATACTCAAATATGAAGAGGTCCTAAGAGATTGTCTGAAAGATTATACGATACCGCCTGAAGCGACAAAAGTCTCCCCTTTGATCCCGCTCTCACCTATGCCGGGCGGTGCGCTAACGGCAAATACCAAAATGATGCGTGAAAACAATACGATGGATAAGTTCCATGATGTGCTTCTTGCGATGAGAGAGGTTGTAGAGAAGGGAGGTTACGGAACTTCGGTAACGCCTGTATCTCAATTTTATTGGCAACAAGCCTATGCCAATGTCTTGATGGGACCATGGAAGAAGATCACTCCGGGATATGGGAAAATGGTTCTAGGATATTTCGGCAGAACGCCGGTTGAGCCGGATCCTGAGATCGTTAAACTTGCCAGCGAGCAGTTGGGACTTGAGCCTACAACGAAAACGGCACTTGAACTGGCAGATGAAGATCCGAACAAATCTCTCTCTCACTTCAAGAAACTCTTGGAAGATGAGGGAATAGAGACAACCGAAGAGAATATCTTTATCGCGGCATCATGCGGTGACAAAGGTATCAAATTTTTAAAAGGTGAAGGTGAAGTAAACCTAGGAAAAGAAGATAACAATAAAGGAAGTGGAAAAATGGCAGGAAAATATACGGTAGTAGTAAACGGTGTGAAATATAATGTGGATGTAGTAGAGGGTCATGACGGACAAGTAACGGTCACAAATGCAGTGCCTGCTCCTGCGGCGGCGCCTGCCGCTCAAGTGGCTCCAACTCCGGCACCTGCGGCTACGGGCGGTAAAGGGAGTGTTGAAGTAAGATCACAAACTCCGGGTAATGTATGGAAAATCGTTGCAAATGTAGGAGATACGCTCAAAGAGGGTGATCCGATCATGATACTTGAAGCGATGAAGATGGAGATCGATATACCGGCTCCAAAAGATGGCGTTTTAAGAAGTATAGATGTTAATGTCAATGATGCGGTAGCAGACGGTCAACTTTTAGCAACAATGGATTAAGGATAGAGATGAAAAAGTATATCGTCTTATTAGGATTGCTATTTTCCTTTTTGATGCCTGCTTCTCTCTTAGCCGATGCGCATGCGTCAGAAGCGATAACAAGTGAGCATAGTGTTGTTAGTACTAAAACTGAAGCTCAAGAGGAGTATAAAGCAAAGAGTATGACGGAACTCTTTAAAGGGCTTTTTGAGACGACCGGTCTCAATGCGATGCTATTTCCAAAAGAGGATCTTAAAGACCCCAACGGTAAAAAGATAACGAAATTTGCGCAGAGTTGGGGTAGGTTGATCATGTTTTTGATCATCTTTTTGCTCTTCTATCTTGCGATAGCGAAAGGGTTTGAGCCTTTGCTATTGTTACCGATCGCTTTTGGAGGACTTTTGGCAAATATACCGGTTGCGGATATGACGGCACCGGGGCATATGCTAGGTATCATCTATGATATGGGTATCAAAAATGAGTTTTTCCCGCTACTCATTTTTATGGGAGTAGGGGCGATGACAGATTTTGGTCCCCTACTTGCAAATCCAAAAACAGCTATCTTGGGCGGTGCGGCACAATTTGGAATCTTCGGCTCACTTGTAGGTGCCGCCGCACTCTCTCAAAGCGGTTTTGTTGATTATACCCTGAAGCAGTGTTCGGCGATATCTATTATCGGCGGTGCTGACGGTCCTACCTCGATTTTCATCGCAAGTGCGCTTGCACCGGAGATGTTGGGTGCTATCGCTGTGGCGGCGTACTCCTATATGGCGTTAGTGCCGGTGATTCAGCCGCCTATCATGAAGTTACTCACAACGGAAGAGGAGAGAAAGATCAAGATGACGACCGGAAGACAGGTACATCGACTTGAAAAACTCCTCTTTCCTCTAGTGGTAGTTATGTTGATTGCACTCTTTTTGCCGGATGCGGCTCCGTTGATGGGTGCATTTGCCTTTGGAAACTTCGCCAAAGAGAGCGGTGTCGTTGATAGACTTAGTGATACGATGCAAAATGCACTTATAAATATTGTTACCATTTTTCTAGGATTAGGTGTCGGTGGAACCCTGCAAGCGGATAAATTCTTGGTAGCGGAAACACTTGGTATTATGGTGATCGGGCTTTTAGCATTTGCGGCAGGTACGGCAGCCGGTGTTATCATGGGTAAAATTATGAATAAATTTTCAAAAGAGCCTATCAATCCACTCATAGGTGCGGCAGGTGTTTCGGCTGTACCTATGGCGGCAAGGGTTGTGAGTAAAGTTGGACAAGAGTATAATAAGTCCAATATACTATTGATGCATGCAATGGGACCAAATGTTGCAGGTGTTATCGGTTCTGCCGTTGCAGCGGGTGTATTGTTGTCAATATTTAAATAATATTTTTTTTAGTCGATATATGACTATAAAAAATTTTCAAGGTAAAAGGTATGATCACACAAGATGATTTGAAAAAACTTGGTTTAGAGGGTGTTAAGAATCTCCACTATAACTCTGACTATCAATTTTTAAGAGAGCAAGAGTTAAAAGAGGGTTATAAAATTGCGGATAACGGTGCTGTGATGGTTGATACCGGTATATTTACCGGTAGAAGCCCAAAAGATAAATACTTTGTTGATCAGCCGCCTTCAAATCAACATATCGCATGGGGAGATATCAATCAGCCTATCTCAAAAGAGGTCTTTGACGAGCTTTACAAAAAGGCTGTGAGTCATCTATCACACGGAGAAAATATCTACATACAAGATCTCTTTTGCGGTGCGAGTGAGGCTAGTAAAAAGAGGGTGAGGTTTGTCACTGAAATTGCATGGCAAGCACACTTTGTGAAAAATATGTTTATCCGTCCTACCGAGGAGGAGCTTGAGGGCTTTGAACCTGACTTTACGATCTATAATGCCTGTAGAGTGGTGGATGATGAGTGGAAAAAACATGGATTGAACTCCGAAGTATTTGTAGTTTTTAATATCGAAGAGAAAGTGGCTATCATCGGCGGTACATGGTATGGAGGAGAGATGAAAAAGGGAATTTTCTCCATGATGAACTACTGGCTACCGCTTGAGGGTAAACTCTCTATGCACTGCTCTGCAAATGTCGGTGACAAAGGTGATGTTGCGCTCTTCTTTGGACTATCAGGTACGGGGAAAACGACCCTTTCAGCAGATCCTAAAAGACATCTTATCGGTGATGATGAGCATGGATGGGATGATGAGGGTGTATTTAACTTTGAAGGTGGATGTTATGCCAAAACTATCGGACTCAAAGAGGAGAATGAGCCTGAGATCTACGGTGCGATCAAAGAGAATGCGCTTTTAGAGAATGTGGTTGCGGATGAGAATGGTGTGGTTGACTATGACGACTCCTCTAAAACTGAAAATACAAGAGTCTCCTATCCGATATATCATATCAAAAACCATGAAAAGAGTTTAAGAGGCGGTCATCCAAAAAACATCATCTTTCTATCCGCCGACGCCTTTGGTGTACTTCCTCCGGTGAGCAAATTGACAAAAGAGCAGGCGATGTACTACTTCTTAAGCGGATATACAGCTAAGGTAGCAGGTACCGAGAGAGGTATCACAGAGCCGGTTGCTACTTTTAGTGCATGCTTCGGTGAAGCGTTTTTGCCGCTTCATCCGACTGTATATGCAAAACTACTCGGAGAGAAGATAGAGAAGCATAATGTCAATGTCTATCTTGTCAATACCGGCTGGACAGGTGGAGCCTACGGTGTCGGAAAGAGGATGAGCTTAAAGGCGACTAGGGCTTGTATCGATGCGATTATGGACGGCTCCATTTTAGAGAGTGAGTTTGATACGACAGATCTCTTTGGTTTACACTTTCCAAAAACACTCAAAGGTGTTGATAGCAATGTACTCAATCCAAGAATCGCTTGGAAAGATCAAGATGCCTATTTTGCTACAAGAGAGAAACTTGCAAAGATGTTTATCGAGAACTTCAAAAGATATGAACAAGAGGATAGTGAGTTCGACTACTCTTTAGCAGGTCCTCAACTTAGTTAGTACTAAACTTTAGTACTAACTATATATACTCAAAGTACTTCTAAAAAGCTCTTCTACTACTTATTTTATTCTACTTGCTTTATTATTGTCCTTAACAAGCAGATATATATTTTCAACCTTATTGAACATAATTCGTTCAAAAAATACTCTAAAATCAGTAAATAATAAAAATTTTCTATAAATTTAATTTTTCTATAAGTAAACATTAGTAATAATTTCTAAAGGAAAAATTTTTTCCTTTAGAAATTTAATAATCCCAAATTTTGCATTAAAAGGTGCATCAGATGTGTTGATGCTCGGTGTGTAGGGGTGCTGAAGGAAAACGCAGGCGCATACGGAGTATGCGT
>JALWLO010000090.1 GCA_027084135.1 Campylobacterales bacterium
CATCAGTCGGTTATGGTATAGACTCTATCAACCTTCTTGACGGAGCGTTTGGCTCTATGGAGCTTAGGGCAACCGACTGGCTGACCCTCATGGGTGAGTATGACTCATCAGACCTTCAAGCTGGTATCCGGTTAAATACCCCTAACTATCTTTCAGACTATGTTGATCTATCACTTCTTGCTAAAGCAAACCTGAGCGATGATAGCCAAAAGTATAGCTTTGGGATAAATCTCAAGATGGAGCTAGGCGATGATCACCACTCAGTATCATCTATAGCTCCTAGTACTAGCTATCAAAGTAAACCGTTAGTACTAAAGGATAAACCTAGTACTAAAGATAAAAAAGCTTTCTATGAGCTAAAAGATAAGCTTGTATCGGTCGGTTTGGAAAATATCGACATCGCTGATAGGGGTGAGACTATCTATGTTGCTTATGAAAACAGTGTCTTTGACCACAACGAACTTGACGCTCTCGGTATGGTGTTGGGTGAGATGGCGGCACTCGATCTTCCCTATAAAAAGTTTGAAGTTGTCATCAAACGAAGCAATCAAAAGGTAAAGAAGATTTCAGGAGACCTTCAAGCGTATAAGAAGTTTTTGTTTGATTTAGACCAGGGGAGTTTGCTTGCGTTTAAAAACTCTTTGCAAGTTAGTGCACCGGAGTTTTGGGATGATGAACTTGACATAAAAGGGGCAAACCCAAGCTATCTAAAGACACGCATCATCGCATATCCGGGACTAAAGACTTTTGTGGGGACAGAGGTTGGCGTACTTGACTATCTTGTTTCACTTAGGATAGGCGCTCACTGGAATCTCTACAAAGGGTTTGATCTAACATTTTTTGGAGATATCCCGGCATTTAAGAGTGATGACCTAAAAAGTGGAGGTGCATTTGCCTATGCCGATAAAGGAAATGAGGTTAAAAGCCTACTACTACATAGAAGTGATGTTTACAAAGATTTTATAAATATCGCAAGTGCCGGAATATTGGGCGACTACTATGCTATCATGGATAACATAACCTACACTCACCAAAACCATACATTTAGTCTCAAATATACATATTTAGAGACCAAAGAGAAAAAGTGGCTAGTCGGGTATGATTACAAACTGAGACAGCGAAGAGATATCTATTATGCAACATACAGCTACTACTACGATAGATTTGATACCCTTTTTCAAGGTACAGTCGGTAAATATCTCAATGACGACAAAGGTTTCGAACTCATGGCAAAACGATTTTTTGGAGATACGGCAGTCGGCTTTTTCTACCAAAACGCTGATGAAAACTACATAGGCATCAGATTTGAGATACCCCTCACTCCAAGAAAGATCAAAGATACATTTGTTCAACTAAAAGGAAGAAAGAACTTTGCATATAGCCTCCGTACGACTGTGCAGGATGAGGATGGTCGAAATACTCTCGAACCGGGAGGTTTGATCAAGCCGTACAGAGAGTTTGACATAGAGAGTGACTTTTTAAACAGAAACAGACTAAGCCAAGACTACATCAAAAAACATCTGTTTAGACTGAGAGATGTCTATATGAGATATAGAAGATAGTACTAAATTTTAGTACTAAGCTCATATTTGGCCGATATAGTTACCACTAAAGATAAAAAGGGAGAATATGTTCAAGGATTTCGAGACAGATTTGGAGAAGATAAGTGATAATGTAAAAGGTATCATAGAGAGAAACTACTCACGGATAGAGTTTCTTTTGCAACAAGAGCATCCTACCTATCAAAGTTTTGTCAAAGAGATCGAGGAGATGGAGGATGAACTCGAGCTTGAGTTTACGCAGATATCCCATCTCAACTCAGTAAACAACTCAAAAGAGTCCCAAGAGATCTACTCCAAGCTTTTGCCTATCATCACAGAGTATAGTACTAAGATGAGTCAAGATGAGAGGATTTATGAAGTCTATAAGAGGATCAAAGAGAACAAATACCATAACTTAACCCCGGAGCAGCAAAAAGTCGTAGATGATGCGCTACTAAACTTCAAGCTCAGCGGTATAGGGTTAGAACAGAAGAAGAAAGATAGACTCCAAGAGATCAACATCGCTCTCTCGGAACTCTCGAACAATTTTTCACAAAATCTCCTCGATGCTACAAATGCGTATGAGCTTATCATCACCGACGAGGCGGATGTCGAAGGTCTGCCGCAGAGCGACAAGGAGATAGCCAAGTGCGATGAGGGATGGAAGTTTACCCTCCAGATGCCAAGCTACATAGCATATATGACTTACGGTCCAAACGAAAAATATCGAGAGGAACTCTATCAAGCCTATGTTACCAGAGCGCCGCAAAATGAGAAGATCATCGATGAGATCCTCAAACTAAAGGATGAAAAAGCAAAGATACTCGGCTTTGAAAACTATGCAAGCCTCTCTCTTGCGACCAAGATGGCTCAAACACCGGATGAAGTAGTAAGCTTTTTAGAGGAGCTAGCGCGCAAATCAAAACCCCAAGCCGAGAAGGAGTTCAAAGAGCTTGAGGCATTTGCCGGCAAAAAGCTAAACGCATGGGATACCGCCTACTACAGTGAGAAGCTAAGAAAGAGCAGATATGACTTAGATGAGGAAGAGTATAGACCATACTTTGAAAAAGAGTCAGTAGTACGAGGATTGTTTGAGTTTTTATATGATAAGTTTGGGATAGAGTTTAGAGAGGTAGAGTGTCAACTGTGGGATGAGAAAGCCAAAGCGTATGATATCTATGAAAATGGAACATTAACGGCAAGGCTATATCTTGACCTTGAAGCAAGAGCGAGTAAAAGAGGTGGAGCATGGATGCACAACTGGCAAAGCCACCACATAGACAAAAATGAAAATGAGGTCAAAGCAAGCGCTTTTGTCGTATGCAATTTTCCCGCTTCCACCGAAAGCACCCCTTCACTCCTCCGCCACTCAGATGTCGTTACACTCTTCCATGAGATGGGACACGCTATCCACCACCTTATGTCCAAGACGAGCGAGAGTTTTGTCAGCGGTGTAAACGGTGTAGAGTGGGATGCAGTCGAGTTTCCGTCTCAATTTCTCGAAGAGTTTGCCTAT
>JALWLO010000091.1 GCA_027084135.1 Campylobacterales bacterium
AACGAGAGGAGATGGGACAAAATATCTCAGTGGTGGAGGTGCAGTCGAAAGAGTATGCCAAAGCGAAACTCAAATATCTCGACAATGAGCCTCTTCGTTTTGTCTATGAAAGTACAGGGGTTATCACCCGATTTACCGACTACAAAGACCCGAAACCAAGAGCAAGAGAGGTGTTTAGCTTCCATAGACCCCAAACACTTTTAGAGTGGACAAAAGAGGAAAAGACACTCAGAGAAAGGTTTTTTGATATTCCAAAGCTCGATCATGATGGTTTCAGACCTGCTCAGATCAAAGCGATAGAAAATCTTGAAAAGTCATTCAAGCAAGATCGTCCAAGAGCGCTCATCCAGATGGCGACAGGTGCGGGAAAAACCTTTACCGCCGTTTCGTTTATCTACCGTCTTTTAAAGTTTGCCAAAGCCAAACGGATTCTTTTTTTAGTTGACACCAAAAACCTTGGTGAGCAAGCAGAACAGGAGTTTATGAAGTTCGTCCCGCAAGATGACAATAGAAAATTTACAGAGCTTTACAATGTCCAACGCCTTAGTTCCAGCTACATAGCAAGCGACGCGCAAGTGTGCATCTCCACCATTCAAAGGCTTTACTCCATCCTCAAGGATGAAGAGTTGGATGAAAAAGCGGAAGAGGAGAACCCAAACGAGTCAAACTGGAAGCCAAAAGAGCCGCTTCCGGTTGTCTATAACGAAAAATACCCCATAGAGACGTTTGACTTTATCGTCATAGATGAGTGTCACCGCTCTATTTACAATCTTTGGCAACAAGTACTTGACTACTTCGATGCCTACCTCATAGGACTTACCGCCACACCCGATAAAAGAACATTTGCCTTTTTCAATGAAAATGTCGTAAGCGAATACACCTACGAAGAGTCGGTTGCCGATGGGGTCAATGTCCCTTATGATGTGTTTGTTATAGAGACGGAGATTACAAAAAACGGTGCGAAGATTGCCGCAAAAGAGTTGATAGAAAAGAGAGAAAAACTCAGCCGTCGTAAAAGATGGGAGAGACTGGATGAGGAGCAGAGCTACACACCAAGCAAACTCGATAAAGATGTGGTCAATCCAAGCCAAATTCGCCACATTATCAGAGCCTACAAAGAGAATCTACCCAAAATCTTCCCAAACCGTGTCGATGAAAACGGCGAGATGGAGGTGCCAAAAACGCTGATCTTTGCCAAGACAGACTCTCATGCCGATGATATTATCAAAATTGTGCGAGAGGAGTTTGGTGAGGGGAATGAGTTTTGCAAAAAAGTTACTTACAAGATAGATGAAGACCCAAAATCACTCATCAACAGGTTTAGAAACAGCTACTATCCCCGCATAGCGGTAACGGTCGATATGATAGCCACCGGAACGAACATCAAACCGCTTGAAGTGGTGCTCTTTATGCGCGATGTCAAAAGCACGAACTATTTTCAGCAAATGATCGGACGAGGGAGCAGAACGATCAACAAAGATGACCTGCAACAAGTCTCAAAGATGGCAAAAGTCAAAACCCATTTTGTCGTGGTCGATGCCGTGGGTGCTATGAAATCGAAAAAGACCGACAGCAGACCGCTGGAGCGAAAACCATCAGTCCCTATGAAAGATCTGCTTGGTGCAGTGCTAATGGGTGCAACCGATGAAGACCTCTATACCTCATTGGCAAATAGGCTCATACGGCTCGATAAACAGCTAAGTAAAGAGGAAAAAGAGAAAATTAGGGAGTTAAGCGGCGGCAAAACGATCAACACCATCGTAAAAGACTTGCTAAATGTCTATGACCCTGATGTGTTGGAAAACACACCTCAAGAGGAGCTTATCAAAGAGGTGCAGACCACTTTTAACGGGGAGTTGAATGACTATCTGGAAAATGTGCGCAGGGTTCATGAGCAGATCATCGACACGGTCAATCTTGATACTCTGAAAATTGCAGACTGGGATGGAGACAGAGAGGCAAAAGCCAAAGAGATGATTGCAGAGTTTCAAGCCTATCTCGAAGCTCATAAAGACGAGATAACAGCGCTTAAAATATTTTACAACCAGCCTTACAGAAGAAGAGAGCTAACTTCCAAAATGGTAAAAGAGTTGCTTGCTCATATCAAAGCAAATAAACCATATCTTGCACCTTCTGTAATCTGGCAAGCATATAGCCAAATTGAGGAGGTAAATCCCAAAAGCCCTAAAAGCGAGCTTATAGCACTTGTATCTATTTTAAGAAGGATTACGGGGCTTGATTCTAAATTAACCGGATATGACTTAACAATAGATAAAAATTTTAAGAAATGGGTTTTTGCCAAACAGGCAGGAAATTTAAAATATTCTGCAGAACAGATGGAGTGGCTACGGATGCTCAAAGAGCATATTGCGACAAGTTTTCATATTGATATAGAGGATTTGAATTACACACCGTTTGATGCACAAGGCGGTATAGGTAAAATGTGGCAACTTTTTGGAGAAGAGATGAACAGCATCATCGATGAAATGAATGAGGCGTTGGTGGCTTGATGAGAGAGGATTGGATAGATGTAAAATTAATTGAATGTTGTGACATTTTAGATAATTTAAGAAAGCCAGTAAATGCCAAAGAACGAGCAAATAGGATAAAAGGTAAAAATCAAAATGAACTTTTCCCCTATTACGGTGCTACGGGTCAAGTTGGTTTCATAGATGGGTTTTTAACAGATGGTGAATTTGTATTGATTGGTGAGGATGGTGCACCTTTTTTTGATTTTACAAAACCTACAGCTTATATTATCAAAGGAAAAACATGGGTTAACAATCATGCTCATATTCTAAAATCATTGATAGACAATAAATATTTAATGCACTATCTTAATCAATTCAATTATAAAGGATATGTTTCAGGTACTACCCGTCTAAAATTAACTCAAGGTGCTTTGAAAAATATACCTATACTTATTGCCCCACTCCTCGAACAAAAAGCAATCATTGCAAAGATAGAGCAGCTTTTTTCTGAACTTGACAGCGGAATAGAGAGTCTTAAAAGAGCCAAAGAGAAGCTCAAAATCTATCGCCAAGCGGTGCTAAAAA
>JALWLO010000092.1 GCA_027084135.1 Campylobacterales bacterium
ATTGGTTATTATTGATGAAGTACATAAGTACAAAAATTGGGCACAGGAGATAAAAAATATCTATGACACTTTTCCTGATCTAAAGATACGCATCAGCGGTTCATCAATGCTCAATATTTTGTTTGAAAAGTATGATCTTAGTAGAAGATTGGTGATATATCATATGGATACGCTGAGTTTTAAAGAGTATTTGGAGCTTACAAAAGGGATAAGGCTACAAAGCTATACATTTGAGGAGATACTATCAAAGAGTAGTGATATTTCTAAAGAGATGGTGTTCAAATACAAAGACTTATATGTTAGTTTTAGAGAGTATTTGAGATATGGGGCATATCCGTTTTTTCTCGAAGGGGTAGATACTTTTAATGATAAGCTATATAATGCTCTTGATAAGATAATATATGAGGATATCCCCTCTCTAAATAAGATCGACTACTCGCATATAACTATCTTTGAAAAGTTGATATATTTTGTGGTGAGTACAAATGCTCCATTTAGTGTAAATGTAGCATCTCTATCACGAGAATTTGGAGTAAGCGAACCTACACTCAATAGTTATTTACAGATACTTGATAAAACAGGTATCTTCAAGTCATTACGAAAAAAAGCGAAAAAAATCTCGAAAAAACCGCAAAAGTTACTCTTTTCAAATACAAATATCCACTATGTATATGCCGATAAGATAAATATCGAGCCAAATATCGGTGTTATCAGAGAGACTTTTTTTGTGAATTGTTTTAAAGAGATATATTATAGTGATATCGGAGATTTTGTAGTGGATGATAATATCTTTGAAGTTGGAGGCAAAGATAAATCTTTTTCACAGATAAAAGATATAAAAAATAGCTATTTAGCAGTGGATATAGATTTCACTACAAATGATAAAAAGATTCCTCTTTGGATGTTTTCATTTATTCAAAAGAAATTATGAAATAGTTTTACACTTACTTTAACCTATACAACTATTTAAAAAATCTACCCACAAAACAAGATGGGATTTGCTACTCTTTATATCCGTAAATAAAATTGGAGTGAGTGAATTTGATCCGCATATCGTTAGTACTAACTGCTTTTATAGTGTCTCTTTCTGCCCAAAATAGCGATATTATGATATTTGATGATATGGTTGATGCAAGTGAGGAGAGTATATTTGTAGAGAGTGAGACGACAGCTGTTAGTACCATTGAAACAGAGGAGGAAGTTCAAGATGAGAGTAGTGAGCCGTTGATAGTCGATGATATTCATGACACCCCTTCTGTGATTAGTACCAAAGAGTATGTAGAGGTGGATAAACCGAAAGAGAAAGCGGTACAGATAGTAAAATATATAAACAGAGATGATATCGACTCTACATATCAAGAGCCTTCAAAGAAGATAGACTTTTGGAAACTGCTCGGTGTTACGCTTCAAAGATCGGCAACTCTGCTTCTAAAAAGGCATGATATAGAGATATCAAAAGCTAACCTTGCTTTGATAAAGAGTGAGTACTACCCAAATCTCTCCGTGCGATACTTCAATGAATACTATCACGGATTTAGCAGGGCGGGGGATGCATCCATAGGTGGTTCGTACTACCCCTCTGTCAGCCAGTACAGAAACTCTCTAAATCTCCAGCTTGATTATGAAGTTTACAACTTCGGTGCGACTGACCTTAAAAAGGCGATAGGAGAGATAGATATCGATATACTAAAGAGTGAGATAAAGCTTGAAAAACAAAATATCGCAAAAGAGCTACTTGAAAACTACACCATAGCCCTGAAATCCCAAGAAGAGATGAAGGTCAAAAAGAGGATATTTCGCATCAAAGATCAACTACTAAAAGATACCAAACGACTCTATCAGGCGGGATTTGCCTCTCAGTTGGATATAAGCCGACTACTTCTTGAAAGAGATAGAATCTCCAAAGATATACTAAGTGCCAAACTCCGTTACAGCGATGCGCTTAAAAAGATACAAACCCTCTCAAATATCCGCTTAGACCCTAACAGTGTAGCTTTGGCGATATTTAATGTAGATAAGATACCGCAAAAGGAGTTTGAAGAAAGTGCCAAAGCGAGAAACCTCAAACTTCAGATGGACAAAGCAAACAGAGAGTTGGAACTTTTAGAGAAGCAGTACTACCCAACCCTCTCCGTTAGCGCTTCGTACCAACTATACGGAAGCGATAAAGATAGGATATTTGACGCTATCAAAGATATAGAGCGAAATAACTGGAATGTCGGCTTAGTACTAAAGTGGGATATCTTTAGCGGCTTTAAGACAAAAAGATCGATCCAAAAAAAGAGACTTGAGCTTGAGAAGTTAGTACAGCAGTATCGCATCGCCAAAGAGGAGTTTAACTCCCAAAAAGATAGGCACAAGTTACTCAGAGCGATGCTTGATAGGGTGATGAGAGATGAGAGCAGGCTCATCGAAGAGGAGGCGATGCAGGAGGAGATATCAAACAGACTTCACAAAGCGGGCGATCTCTCCGCATTGGAGGTACTAAAGTCTAAAATCAGACGACTTGAGAGTGAGTTGAGTTTTAGAGTGGAATTGATCAATCAACTCAAAGAGGATATACTAACACAACTACTATGACAAAGAGGATTTAGATGCATACAGCTTTGATGGCACTTGAGATAGCCGGAACACTCAACCAAATATCTGTCGATTCAAGAGCGATAGAGAAAGCTTTTGCTCTTGAAGATAGAGAGCCGACTATCGAGGAGCTTACCAGGATCGCCAAGAGGCAAGGTTTTCGTGCCGCTATCAAAGAGTTAAAGCTCGATAAACTCACCAAACACTACCCGATGCCTATCATCGTAGAGAAAAAGGATAAAACTTTCTCAGTCATCCTACAGGCAAACCCTAAAAAGGGCGATCTACTCATCTATGATATGGAGAAGAAAGTTCCAAGAAGCATTACATTTGAACACTTTAGTGAGGAGTTTACGGGCAGAAGCATAGTACTAAAGCACCGTATGCTCTCTCAACGCATTCGCTTTGGATTTGGTTGGTTTTTTGACCAGATCATGCAGTATAAAAGAATAGTCTTTGAGGTGCTTATCGCTTCATTTGTGATACAGCTTTTTGGGCTTGTAACGCCGCTCTTTACGCAAGTTATCCTTGATAAAGTCTTAGTACACCGCTCACTCTCTACACTCGATGTGCTCGGTATCGCATTTGTTGTGGTGACGATATTTGAGTTTTTGTTGAACCTGATGCGAAACTATGTCTTTGTCCATACCACCTCAAAGATAGACGCTAAACTTGGTTCTAAACTCTATGAGCATCTCTTAGCTCTGCCGTTTGTTTACTTTCAAAGCAGAAAAGTGGGAAATATCATCGCCAGAGTCAGAGAGCTTGACCAGATAAGAGAGTTTATCGCCAACAAGTCGATAACGGTATTGCTTGATATACTATTTAGTTTTGTCTTTTTGGTGGTGATGTTTATGTATAGTAAGATGCTTACATTTATGGTGCTTGGATTTGTGAGTATAACGGGAGTGCTCTACTTCTTTGCGACGCCAAATCTAAGAAGAAAGCTTGAGGAGAAGTTTCAGATGGGGGCGGACTCTAACGCCTTTTTGGTGGAGTCTGTAACCGGAGTCGAGACGGTTAAATCCCTCGCCCTTGAAGGTTCTATGCAAAAGCGCTGGGAGGATAAACTGGCTAACTATGTCTCCGCCTCTTTCAATCTTAGCAACCTAGGCTTTACGCTGGGCGGTATATCAAATATGCTTCAAAAGCTTATGACCATCTCGATACTCTACTTTGGGGTGAAACAGGTACTGTTAAATGAACTAACAGTCGGGCAGTTGATAGCGTTTCAGATGTTTGCAAATCAATTCTCCGCACCGGTACTAAGGCTTGTAAATCTCTGGAATGATTTTCAGCAAACCCTCTTATCGGTCGATAGACTCGGAGACATACTCAATACTCCACCTGAGCAAAAGAGTGAAAAGGCGATAACTCTCGGACAGATAAAGGGTGAGATCGCTTTCAAAAATGTAAACTTCGCCTACAATCCAAACTCAGCTATGGTGATAAAAGATTTAAGTTTCAAGATACCGGCGGGTATGAGTGTGGGCATCATCGGTAGAAGCGGAAGCGGTAAAAGTACTATCGCAAAGCTGATCCAAAGGCTCTATATACCGCTTGATGGAGTGATATATATAGACGATATCGATATTCGCCACTTTGATCCCAAGTGGTACAGAAACCAGATCGGTGTGGTTTTGCAAGAGAACTTTCTATTTTCGGGTACGATCAAGGAAAATATCGCTATGGCAAGACCGACCGCTACGATGGATGAGATAGTGGCAGTCGCTAAACTTGCCGGTGCAAATGAGTTTATCAGCGAACTTCCGGAGGGGTACGATACGGAAGTAGGCGAGAGGGGAACTTCGCTCTCAGGCGGACAGAAGCAGCGAATCGCCATAGCACGGGCACTTCTTACCGATCCGAGGATACTTATATTTGACGAGGCGACAAGTGCACTTGACTATGAGAGTGAGAAGATCATCAACCAAAACATCAAGCAGATCACCAAAGATAGAACTTCTATCATCATCGCTCATCGGTTATCTGCCGTGCGACATTGTGATGTGATAGTGGCGATGGATAAGGGACAGATCATAGAGGCGGGAAGTCATGATGATCTGATGAAAAAGGGTGGGTACTACCACTATCTATATACACAGCAGGAGGGTTAGATGGGTCTTAGAGATACCAAAGATAGCAATCGGTTCAAACCCCATCTCGCCGAGATAGAGGATACGCCGGTTAGTCCGCTTGGTCGAAAGATACTCTGGGCGATAGTACTATTTATGCTCATAGCCTCCCTTTGGCTCTATTTCGGTAAAACCGATGTGGTGGTAAGCGGTAGAGCGGAGGTGATACCCGTCGGTAATGTCAAAACTCTCCAATCTCTCGATAGCGGTGTGATCAAGCAGATATTTGTCAAAGAGGGGGATAGCATCAAAAAGGGGGCGGCGCTGATCGAGATAGATCCGACGGTTGCCAAGACAAATATAGAGGCAAAAAAGAGAAATATCGAACTACTCTCACTTGAAGTTAAAAAGCTACAAGCCCTCATCGATGGTAGAGAGTTTATCCCGCCGGCGGATGTGGATAGTGATGTGAGAGTGATGATAAGCGGTATGTACAAAGCCCAACAAGGCTCTATCGACTCTCAAAAACTGCAAATCGATGCACAAATCAGAGAGATAGAGGATCAGATAAGAGGCTTGGAGGTGGATATAAACAGAGCAAAGAGTCTGCTTGAGATAGGGCTTCAAGAGGAGCGGAGGATGAGAAGTGTCCTTGACCTCATAGCCAAAAACAACTACTACCAAAAGCAGAAGGAGAATATCGGCTACAAAAACGATATCCAAAGAAAAGAGAGGGAGATAGCCGCTCTCAAAGATAAGCTGCATGAACTGCAGGTACAAAAAAACTCACTTGATAAAAATTTCAAAGCAAGGCTCTATGAAGATCTATCAAGAAAGACAAGAGAGTTGACAAATCTAAAATCCGAAGTCCAAGCCATAGAGTTTAAAAAGAGAAAACAGGTCATCACTTCACCGGTTGACGGCATAGTAGCCAAGATAGCGGTAAATACCGTCGGCGGCGTAGTAACACCCGCTCAAAAACTCATCACCGTAGTACCCAAAGATGCCCCGATGCAGTTAAAAGCGATCATCGAAAACAAAGATATAGGCTTTGTTAAAAAGGGGATGGAAGCAGTCATCAAGATAGATACATTTGACTACCAAAAGTATGGACTGTTGCATGGAAAGGTGGAAAAAATCTCGGCAAATGCGATAGAGGATGAGAAGCTGGGACTGGTGTATGAGGTCTATATCAAACCTGAAAAAAACTACATCGAAGCAGACGGGGAGAAACACTACCTCATACCGGGTATGAGTGCCAGAGTAGAATTAAAAGTCGGCGAGAGAAGGATCATAGAGTTCTTTATCTATCCGCTTATTAAGTATTATAAAGAGGGGATAAGTGTGAGGTAGGGTTAAAGGTTATTAGGTAAATCAAACTGCAACTCTTTTACATAAAGTAAATATATTAGTACTAAATATCATGAAAATAGATTTACTTTACCTCCGCTTTATAAAACTACTTGAAAAATTTTGAAATTTTGTTACATTGCGAAACAGTTTATAAAGATTATAAAATATCTTAAAGATTCTATCCCCAAAACTCCATAAAAAATCTTTTTTACCACCTCTGCAAAAGCCCTAAAAATAGGTATTTTGAAACATATATAAATCTTAGTACTAAAAAAGATTAAACACTCTCCGATGATGTGATTAAGAAAAAACTTTTAAGGAGACGGCTATGAGAAACATGGGTTTAAGTTTAGTACTAAGTTTAGTACTAATAGGAGGTTTTACAGGTTGTGGAGGTGGAGGTGCCGGTGGTGATGATAGTAGTGTTAGTACTAACTCTCAAAGTGGTAGTAAGTTACAAACAAATGCCACTAGCGAAAACGGCTCAAGCACAACAACTACACAAAATCAAGAGCAACCAAACAGTGCTACACCGCAAACACATCTCTATATCTTAAAGAGTAGGGTGGATGTGAAGGATGATCATAATGAAACAACAACATTTGAGTATGTAGGAAACTATGTCGCACAAAGCATAACAACAAGTAGCGATAATGTCGAGCCGATCATCAAAAGCTATGAGTATAACGCTACAAGCAAAGTACTAAGTGTTAAGGTAAAAAATCTCATAGGAGAGTGGGAGTTGGCTCAAAAGGCTACATTTGCTGATGGTGAGATGGATATGGGTGTGAAGATGGGTGATGCTACTCATAAGTATCTATTTAACACATTTTCCCCTATCACGCACTTTAAGAAGGTTCATGTAGTTGAAAATATCAAAGATATAGAAAAAGAGTTATACAACACCGACAAATACTTCTATACAGGTGGAAAACTAAGCAAGATAACAAGCGGATACTATGACAACCTAAACGGCGGAGCTTTTCACACAGAGATAGAGAACGCTTTGGCACAGCAGACACATACATTTAGCTACAGCAGTGACTATAAAGAGGTAAAAGAGATGGATGGCAACAAGGTTGTTAGGGTTTATAGATTTGAAGAGATAGAAGAGTAGGAAAGGAGAATAAGATGGCAGCACCTAATGTAACATTAACAGTAACTGATGATAATGGAAATAGTATTAATACACTTCCAGAGAGCAGTAATATAAAAATTAAAGCAAGTATAGACTCTACTGAAACTAAACAGGTAGAGGTATATGTTAAATTTCACTATTCCGATCCTTCAATAGCAGATAAAACAGAGTTAATTACCATCCCTGCTGGACAACTTTCAAAAACAATATCAGTTTCAGCAGGAAATAACTCATATATAGATGAAAATATAGAGGCTACATTTAAAATAGATAAAATAAAAAAAGGTTTTCATACCTACAACAGTGGGTTTGATACCCAAGAGGGAAGTTTTACACTAATAGATGATGGAGATTATACATATGTAGGTATTGATAAAGAGGATACAAATGAAGATGAAACTAGTATCAATTATGAAGTTTTTTTAAGCCATCCACCGAAAAAAGATACTGTTGTATATGTTCAAATAGAAGGGGAGTCCACGCCAAGAGAAGTAAAATTTCTAGCAAGTGACTATATTGGAGCTGATAGTACCGATACAGTATCAAAAACACTTGTTGTGGATAATTCACCAAAGCAAAATCCTGATATATACAAAGATCCCCAAACATTGACAGCAACTATAGTTGGGATAAAAAATGGAGAAGTTACTGGAGAAAATGAAGCAGATGGTTCCTCGCAAGGTGAATTTGAAAAATTGATCGTAGATTCAGAATATAATACAGCAACAGCAAACATTAATGATACAATAGATGATATAAAAGTTTCCGTTATACCAGTTAAAGCAGATGGTACCCCTCTTTACGAGTTTAAGATACCTGAAGGAGATATAGCCTACTACAAAGTTGAAGCTACTGCTGAAGATATAAATGGCAATGTAAGAGTACTTGGTGCAAGTGATGGAAAGGTAGATGTAGAGTTTTCAAATGGCACAGCTCAAAGTGATGATTATGAAGTTTTACAAGGTACTGGACAGACATTAGTTGGTGATTATAAGTTAGAGGGATTGGAATACGGCTCGATCTTTAGTGCAAAAATCATAGACGATTATTTAAAAGATGGTGGTGAGACTTTTACTATTATGCCGACAAATGCTAGACCGGCGGATAGTACTAAAGAGTATGAAGACCATGATATAGTCTATAGTGGAACTACAACTACCATCACCGACGGAGAAAAAGAGGATGACAAGGGAGAAGGCGAGAATGATACAGTAACCATAAAACTCGTTCCAACCGACAAAGATGGTAATGAATTGTCTGATTCTAAAGTAAAAGAGGGCGAGAAAGCGTACTATAAAGCTCTATTAGTAGATAAAGATGGAAATGTCATTTCTGATGACGGCACTGTTGATATATCATTTACAGATGGAACTGCACTAGGACATGCTAATAATACAGATAAAACAAAAGATTATATTAATACAACAAAGAGTGTAACATTAGGAGAGACATTTTCAGTTGATACAATTGATAATCTATACAAAGAAGATGATGAGACATTTAGTGTAAATATTGATGTAAATAGTTTCTCAAATAAAGCTAACTATGAAAATGTTAAAACTAATAGCTCCATGGTAACTACAATTACGGATGATGAAGATCCTATCACCGTCACTTTAGTACCGGTAGATGCAGAAGGAAATGAGCTTTCTACTTCAGAAGTAAAAGAAGGGCAAACAGCTTACTACAAAGTTGTAGCAAAAGATGATGCAGGAAATAATGTAACCGACGGAACGGTAGATGTGCAATTTAGTGATGGAACCGCAACAAGTAGTGATTATACAAAAAGTGGTCAAACTATTCAAAATGTAGTATTTGGCACAACAATAGATACTTCAATAATAGACGACTACATTTCTGATAATGGTGAAACCTTTACTGTATCGTTAGTTCCAAACAGCGTAAAACAAAATGATAATAAAGTTTATGAGAAAGTAAATCAAACAAGCAGTGTAACAACTACCATCACCGACGGAGAAAAAGAGGATGACAAGGGAGAAGGCGAGAATGATACAGTAACCATAAAACTCGTTCCAACCGACAAAGATGGTAATGAATTGTCTGATTCTAAAGTAAAAGAGGGCGAGAAAGCTTACTATAAAGCTCTATTAGTAGATAAAGATGGAAATGTCATTTCTGATGACGGTACGGTTGATATATCATTTACAGATGGAACCGCCACAGGGGGAAGCGACTATGACAACAGTTCCAAAACAGTTCAGCTTGGTGAAGTTTTTGAAGTACCGGCATTTGAAGACTATGAAGATGAGCCGGATGAGAAGTATAAAGTAAGTGCATCCAATTTTTCACACAGTTCCGATTATGAACATGTCACTTACGAGGCTACGGTAGAGACGACGATCGAAAATGTATACAAAGAGAAACCGTGTCCTATCGATCTTAGTGATGATTGTGCATTTGTCAAACAGGGTGAAAGCAAAATCATAAAAGTTCTAGAAAACGATAGCGGTAAAGATCTGCGTATCACATCAGTTGAGCAGCCCGAACATGGAACGGTAGAGATCGTAGGTGACGGAAGATGTCTCAAATACACCGCCGATCCTGCTCCTGAGACTTGTTCTACCGATACGGATACCGACAGTGGTGCATCAAGAAAGAGTAAAGATGCTCCATTTTTAGGAACTGATAGCTTTACCTACACAGCGGTTGACGCATACGGTGAGAGTGTTACCGCAACAGTAAATCCCCATATAGCATCCTCAACAGATAGCAGAGATATATATAGAGGAGATGACAAGAGTGAATTTATCATCGCAGGTAAAGGAAATGACTATCTTAGTGGTGGAGCAGGAGATGATAAATACTTCTTCTCAAAAGGTGATGGGGATGATATCATTGTCGATAGCAGCGGAGATGATGATAGGATAGTTTTCACTCCTGATATGGATAGTAGAGATACGCTTTGTTTTAAACTCGAAAGTGACGGTGATCTTGTCATAAGTTACGGCGAAGATCATGAGGATCATATCACAGTTAAATATCAAAAGCAGTTACACTCTATCGAGAGAATAGAGATGGATGACGGTAGCTATCTCAATAGCAACGATATAGACAAGATCATCCAAGTACTAAGTGCTAGTGCAAACGGAGGAGATAGTGATTTTATGAGTCTTTCCAGCATCAACGAGAGGCAAAGTCAAGAGTGTCAAATCTGTTGGCATGAGGGGTGGTAGGAGCTACTCCTCCTATCTTTATGTCACGTAAAATATTTTTATACTAAATCTCGAAATAAAAATTTACAACTTTTCACATTATCGCATTTACAGCTTCGTATAAAATCATCACCAGACCTGTGGGTGCGACTTAAATTCTTATAATCTACGCAAATACGAGTATAACTCAAATTCAAAGAAATCTATTTTGAGATTTGGGATTACAGGTTCTCTTAAAAGTTATTATCGTAAAATATAATTTACGATAATAATAAGGAATAGTAAAATGCAAAATATTTTAGAGATTGCAAAACAGTTTTATAGACTAAAGCTACATCAACCATTGCCTAAATATAAACGCTTTCTTTTTAATCGTATTAAAAATTCCAAAGCAAAAATTACCGGTATTTACGGAAGTAGGGGAGTCGGTAAAACAACACTACTTTTGCAAGTTTTAAAAGAGTTGTCGTATAAAGATGAAGAGAAACTTTATATCTCTTGTGATCACCCTCTCTTCCAAGAGGTTTCGTTGTTTGATTTTGTGGATGAGTTTTCTAAATTTGGCGGTGAAGTTATCGTGATAGATGAAATACATAAGGTTAGAGATTTTCAAACGCAAATAAAGTTAATTTATGACTTTTTAACGATTAAAGTCTATTTTAGCGGAAGCAGTGCGGTTGAGATCACAAATGCTGACTTTAGCCGGCGCTACTCTATGTACCATTTACCTATTTTATCTTTTAGAGAATTTTTAGAGATGGAAGAGCATCTCTCGTTGAAGAGTTATAATTTGGTTGAAATTTTAAAATATCATGAGGCTATTAGTAATGAGATTTTAGATAGCTTAGTTAATAAAAAAATACTTAAATATTTTTCAAAATTTAAAAAGGTCGGTATTTATCCTTTTTATTTTGAAGATAGAGAAAAATATGTAGATAGAGTATATGAAAATATCAATACCATCCTCTACACCGATCTTGTTAATGTAGTGAAAATTGATGCTCAAAAAATAGAGTCTCTTAAAAGATTGTTGCTTAGCATTTGTGTTTCAAATCCTCTTGAAATAACGATGGAAAAGTTGGCGAAAAGAGTAGGGATCACAAAACCGACACTCTACAAATATATTACCTATCTGAGTAGAGCAGAGTTGCTTCATCATATTGTTTTTGATGCGAAACGATTTCAAAATTTACAAAAACCCGACAAACTCTATCTAAACAATACAAATCTTTTTAATGCACTCTGTATCAATAGTAATCGAGGGACAATGCGAGAAACATTTTTTGTGAGTATGCTTTATAAACAACATTTAATCAACTATGTGACTAAAGGAGATTTTTTAATTGATGAACAATATGTATTTGAAATAGGTGGTAAAAAGAAAAGCTTTAATCAAATAAAAGATATACCAAACTCGTTTATAGCGGCAGATGATATAGAGGTTGGATTTGGCAACAAAATCCCTCTTTGGCTTTTTGGCTTTTTATATTGAGGTGTCTTTGATTTAAAATTACTCCTCTATCACCTCAATAACAACCCTTCTGTTCTTGAGTCTCCCCTCATTTGTAACATTGTCCGCTATCGGTTTTGATGATCCGTAGCCTTTAGTACTAAGGATAGATGGGTCGATACCTTTTCCTACAAGATACTCTTTTACTTTTTCTGCGCGTTGTGCACTGAGTTTGATATTATACTCTTCATTGCCTCTGGCATCTGTATGCCCCTGTATCTCATAGTGGAGATTTGGATTTTGTTTGATGAGTTCTACCACCTTATCGAGGATAGGTAGACTTTTTGGCTGGAGCTCTGTGGAGTTGTATTTAAACTCGATTTTGGCATTTGCAAATGTTTCGTGAAGCACTCTTTTGGCTTCCTCCTCCTCTTTCAATTTTGCTAATCTTTCAGCCTCCGCTTTTCTCTTTGCCTCTTCTTCAGCCTTTTTACGAGCCTCTTCCTCAGCTTTTTTTCTAGCTTCCTCTTGGGCCTTTCTTTTGGCTTCGAGTTCCGCTTGTTTGCGCGCTTTCTCTTCAGCCGCCGCTTTTTGAGCTGCTAGTGCCGCCGCCGCTGCCGCCGCTTTCTCTTTAGCGATTCGTTCCTCCTCCGCTTTTCTCTTTGCCTCTTCCTCTTCAGCTCTTCTCCTTGCTTCCTCCTCCGCTTTGCGTTTTGCTTCTAGTTCCGCCTCTTTTCTTTTTCTCTCCTCTTCAGCTTTTCTCTTTGCCTCTTCTTTAGCCTTTTTACGAGCCTCTTCCTCAGCTTTTTTTCTAGCTTCTTCTTCCGCTTTGCGTTTTGCTTCCTCCTCCGCCTTTTTC
>JALWLO010000093.1:0-282 GCA_027084135.1 Campylobacterales bacterium
TAGGTTGAATATTACACAATAGTTACTAAATGCTCCCTTGTATCTTCGTAAATTTTGGACTCCAGATAGATTTTGTAGTTACCGTTCATTTCAATATCTTTTAGTACGATCATGGGTGAGAGGGAGTAGGGAGTTAAAGCTATCTTATTTCTAACGACAACTTCTTCATCGAACGACAAAGGATTTTTTATAATATCTTTTATATCTTTGTAATTTTTTTGAGATAATTTATTAAAAACCGATAGTGGTACAAAATAGATATTTTCATGTTTTGTGATATAA
>JALWLO010000093.1:292-3011 GCA_027084135.1 Campylobacterales bacterium
CTTTTTTCTCTATTTTTGTCGTTATAAATTTTCTTTTTAGCAGGGAATAGGGCAAAACATATGAGTTGACTTTTTGACCCCCAAACTCTACAAATGCTCTTAGAAGTCTGTAGTTTAAAAACTTCTCTCTTGTGAAGGTGTGTTTTAACCCCTCCTCTTGGAGTTTTATCCTCATTTTGTAATTCCCAATCCTCTCCTCTATGGAGTCCGGGAGTATCTGGGCAGTGATAGGAGTAAAAAGCTCATCCGCTACTCTATCTTGGGCTTCTCTCTGTTTGTTGAGCGCATAGAGGCATCCGCAATAGTCTTGATGATAGAGCTCCTCCTCTCTCGCTATCTTAAACTGCTCCTGAGTTCCGCCCCCTTTTCTAAAATCAAGCGCAAGAAAAGGGACACCGTATCTATCTTGAAGTTCACGACCGACACTGCTTAACTGCTCGATAGACTTTTTGGGTGAAGTCAAAAGTGTGGTCGTAAAACTTGTCGCCCCTAGCTCTTTTGCCTTTTTTGCAGAGACTTCTAGTCTGTTATCAAAGCATCTATCACACCTCGCACCCTTTTCGGGTTCATTCTCATATCCTCTTACGGCTTCTAGCCAGCCCCGATAATCATACTCCCCCTCGATAAGCTTCACTCCCAACTTCTTACAGCTATACTTCACATCTAATAGTCGTAATTGATACTCGCTATAGGGGTGGATATTTGGATCGTAAAAGAAACCTACCAACTCTTCATCGGGATAGTGCTCTTTGAGCTTTTGCAAAAAGTAGTGGCTATCTACCGAACAGCAAATATGCGTAAGTATCATTTAGTACTAACTATCCTCTCAGCTCTTTGAGCTTCTCTTTTACAGCTTCGGCATGCCCTTTGACTTTTACCTTCTCCCACACTGCCGCTATCTTGCCCTCCGGATCGATGAGAAATGTTGATCTTACGATACCCATATACTCTCGACCGTACATCTTTTTAAGTTGCCAAACACCATACTTTTGGCTCACCTCTTTCTCCTCATCAGCTAAAAGTGTGATTTTGAGATTTTTCTTCTCGATAAAGTTTTTATGTTTTTTGGGACTATCCGGACTAACTCCTAGTACTACGGCATCAAGCGACTCAAAATCGGGTAGATTCTCCGTAAAGTCTATCGCTTCGGTTGTGCATCCTGGTGTATTGTCTTTTGGATAGAAATAGAGTACGATCCACTTTCCTTTTAGATCCCTAAGACAGATCTCCACCTCATCTTGGTTCGGCAGACAAAAATCCGGCGCCACATCCCCTACATGTAACATTACTTACTCCTTAACAGTATATTTTTGGTTTATCTTTTGATTTTATCATATTTTCTCAAAGTTTGTCGATATTTTAGATAAAATAACAAGAGAGGTCAATAAAAGGAGAGAAGATGGAGATCAAAGAGTGTGCTTCACTACAAGAGGTCAGAAGTGAGATAGATAAAGTGGATGAGGAGATCATGAAACTTATCGCAAAGAGGAAAGAGTATGTCAAACAGGCGGCAAAATTTAAACACTCCATAGAGGAGGTAAAGGCTGATGATAGGGTTGATTATGTGATAGATAGAGCAAGGCATATGGCTTTAACGCTTGGTGTTTCTCCAAATATGGCGGCTGAAATTTATAAGATCATGATAGATGATATGGTGGAAAGCGAGTTGGCGGAGTATCAAAATGCCAAAAATTTTTAGTCCAACTTTATACTCAAAGGTGCATTGTCATCGGCTAATACTCAGTTTATCGTAAGGCGGAAATAGCTCTATTTTCGCTTCTCTACCAAATTAATATTATTAAATCCATACTCGCTCAAACTATCAAGTAGTTTCATAACTCTCTCATAGATCACGCGCTTATCGATCATGATGTTGATCACTTTATCTTTCTCTTTAATAGTTGAGAGCCGCTTTTTTAGATCATCAAAGCGCATCTTTTTACCATCCATCGCTAACTCATCTTTCGTTAATTCGATATTGATCTCTCTTTTCTCTATCTTTTGGGTCGATGTACCGCTCGGTAGGATTAAAGATAAAGCTCTCTCATCCTTTTTAAGCGTAGTACTAACCATAAAAAAAATGAGTATCAAAAATACAACATCGATAAGCGGTGTAAGATCGGGGCTGATCATCTCTCTCTTTTTTCGTGCCATTATGACTCCCTCTTTAACACATCACTCACTCTCACCTCTATCCTATCAAGCATCGCTATGAGATAGTTATAGCCGATATAGTGGGGGATAGCCACGACAAGTCCGGCAACCGTTGTGATGAGCGCTACGGAGATACCGTTTGCAAAGATGCTTGGATCGTTGAGTCCTTTTTGCGAGATCTTGTCAAATGCGTTTAATACGCCGACAACTGTTCCAAGAAGTCCCAGCAAAGGTGCTATGGAGGCTATGATCTTTATCGTACTAAGCCCTCTTTCGCGATCCAATATCCACTCATCCAAGCTTTTAGTACTAGCCTTTAATCTTTGAGCGATATTGGATATTTTAGAGCGAAGTAGAAGATACTCGACAAACTTATAGATCATCAAACTCCACCCGATCACATTTAGCGCAATCAATATATAAACGATCACTCCGCCTCTATCGATATACTCCATCAACTCCATCATCTCTCCTCCTATAATACATTTACAATCACTATCACCTTACAGGGATAGAGATTGTAATGGGTTTGTGTTAGTATAAAGAGGGTTGATGTTGCCCCTTT
>JALWLO010000094.1 GCA_027084135.1 Campylobacterales bacterium
AAGCCAGAGCTTGCAGATGCCTTGCAAAAAGAGATTGAAGATGCTGGCGGAAGTGCGGCGGTGATTGCTTTTGATGCGAGTGATGAAGAGGGATTTATCGAGGGGATCAAAGCGATTGTAGAGGCAGATGGAGAGTTGGCATACCTCGTGAACAATGCAGGTATCACTAACGATAAACTAGCACTTCGTATGAAACTCGAGGATTTTGAAGGGGTGATCAAGACCAATCTAAACTCAGCATTTATCGGATCACGAGAAGCACTCAAAGCGATGAGCAAAAAACGTTTTGGATCGGTGGTCAATATCTCTTCTATCGTCAGTGAAAGTGGAAATATCGGTCAAGTAAACTACTCTGCAAGCAAAGGCGCTATCAACTCTATGACAAAGAGTTTTGCGCTTGAGGGTGCCGCAAGAGGTGTGAGATTTAACACCATAACCCCGGGATTTATCGCTACGGATATGACCGATGAGTTGAGTGATGAAGTCAAAGAGACATATACCAAAAAGATACCGCTGGGACGATTTGGCGATCCTAAAGATGTTGCCGAAGCTGTGGCATTTTTACTCAGTGACAATGCCTCTTACATAACCGGTGAAATTTTACGCGTAAACGGCGGAATGTATCTGTAGAATTTGCCATATTTTAACAATAGTATGTTAATATAATTTGCACTTTAAATAAGGAGAAACTAAATGGCTTTAATAGATGATGTAAAAGCGGTTGTGGTTGAGCAACTCAATGTAAAACCTGAGGAGATCAAGGAGGATTCTAAGTTTGTTGAGGATCTTGGAGCGGATAGTTTAGATGTTGTTGAGCTTGTTATGGCGCTTGAAGAGAAATTTGATATAGAGATTCCAGATGCGGATGCTGAAAAGATCACAACAGTCGGTGATGCGATAAAATATATCGAAGAGCATAGTTAATAAAGATTTAGTACTAATATATTAAGAGGCTTTGTGCCTCTTAGAGTCAATGTAAGGAGAGGATTTTGAAAAGGGTTGTAGTTACGGGAATAGGTATGATAAACTCACTTGGACTTGATAAAGAGAGCTCTTTTAAGGCCATAGTCGATGGAAAGTGTGGTATTAAAAGAATTACTCTATTTGATGTAGAAAACTACTCTGTGAAGATAGCCGGTGAGATAAGTGATTTTGATCCTGCTACCGTGATGAACCCAAAAGATGTGAAAAAGGCTGATCGTTTTATCCAGTTAGGACTCAAAGCCGCAAGTGAGGCGATGGAGGATGCCGGCTTTAGCGAGTATGAGAGTGAGAGATTTGGGATATCAAGCGCTTCGGGTATCGGCGGGCTTCCAAATATCGAAAAAAACTCCGTCATAGCCGAGACGAGAGGTCCTAGAAGAATATCACCCTTTTTTATCCCCTCCGCGCTTGTCAATATGCTTGGTGGATTTGTCTCGATAGAGCATAAGCTCAAAGGACCCAATCTATCGTCAGTTACGGCTTGTGCCGCCGGAACGCATGCGATATCCGAAGCGTGCAAGACGATCATACTAGGCGGAGCCGATAGGATGTTGGTAGTCGGTGCCGAAGCTGCGATATGCGGAGCGGGAGTCGGTGGATTTGCCGCGATGAAAGCGCTATCGACCAACAATGACAACCCACAAGGCGCTTCAAGACCGTTTGATGCCAATAGGGACGGCTTTGTAATGGGTGAGGGTGCCGGAGCTTTAGTACTAGAGAGTTTAGAGAGTGCCCAAAGCAGAGGTGCGAAAATCTATGCCGAAATCGTAGGTTTTGGTGAGAGCGGTGATGCAAATCACATCACGGCTCCCGTGCCTGATGGACCATATAGGGCGATGAAGGCGGCTTTGGAGATGGCAGGTAAACCGAAAGTAAACTACATCAATGCACATGGAACAAGCACTCCTGCCAATGACAAAAACGAGACGATCGCGATCAAAGAGCTTTTTGGTTCCGATGTACCGCTTGTAAGCTCTACAAAAGGACAGGTGGGACACTGTTTAGGTGCGGCAGGTGCCATAGAGGCTGTTGTCTCAATCATGGCTATGAGAGATAGCATCATACCGCCGACGATAAACTATGAGACTCCGGATCCTGATTGTGATCTTGACTATGTGCCAAATAGTGCAAGAGAGTGTGAGTTGGATATCGTGATGAGTAACTCATTTGGCTTTGGCGGTACAAACGGATCAATTGTGTTTAAAAAGTTTAAAGATTAGGCAAGGGAATGTTTACATATTTGGATTTTGAGAAGCCGATTGAGGCGATAGACAACGAGATCATCGCTGCCAGAACTAAAGGAGATATGGTAGCGTTAAACAATCTAGAAAAATCTCTAGAAAAAGAGATGACAAAGATCTATACCAATCTTAGTGACTACCAAAAGCTTCAACTTGCTCGTCATCCAAATAGACCCTATGCACTTGATTATGTCAGAGGGATTATGGAGGATGCGTATGAGATTCATGGAGATAGATGTTATCGGGATGATCCCGCTATCGTCTGCTATATCGGTAAGATAAACGGCAAAAAAGCGATCATTATCGGAGAGCAAAAGGGTAGGGGGACGAAAAATAAGATAAAGAGAAATTTCGGTATGCCTCATCCAGAGGGTTATCGTAAAGCCCTCCGAGTAGCCAAAATGGCGGAGAAGTTTAGGATACCGATTCTGTTTCTTATCGACACTCCGGGAGCCTACCCCGGTATCGGAGCGGAAGAGAGAGGACAGAGCGAAGCGATCGCAAAAAATCTTTTTGAGCTTAGTGATCTCAATACCATTACCGTCTCTGTTGTGATAGGCGAAGGCGGAAGCGGAGGCGCTTTGGCGATTGGTGTTGCCGATAAACTTGCGATGATGCGATATTCGGTATTTAGTGTGATATCCCCTGAGGGTTGTGCAGCAATCTTGTGGAATGATCCTGCTAAGCAGGAGCAAGCGACCAAAGCACTCAAGATAACTGCCGAAGATCTCAAAGAGTTGGGGCTGATCGATGATGTGATTGAGGAGCCTATTAGCGGTGGTCATAGAAACAAGACCGAAGCTATCTTGGCACTCAAGAGATACTTTCTTCAATCTGTTGCGGAACTTGAGCAGATGAGCGATGAAGAGAGGCTTAGAAAACGATATGAGAAGCTTACAAGTGTCGGTGCTTTTGCTTCTATTAATGATCAAGAGGAGGAGAGTAGCACACTCTCTGCTATTTGGGATAAGATACCTTCATTTGATATCACTTCCAAAGAGAAAGATAAAAAAGAGAAAGAGTAGCGCTCTTTTCTTATAAAATATCCCTATAGATATAACCTCTAATGACTTAAAGGCACTTCTAAAAATCACCTAGATACTCTATAACACTATTAAATTTTGCTTTCATAAGATTTAAAGATCCATGTTCGCTGTGTATAGAGGTAAGTTAAAAAAGTATCCCTTATATTTTTGACTTAGTACTAAGTGTGAGATAGCTGTTGTTATTGGGTTAATGGTAGTAAGCTTGTTAGAGTGGAGAAATCCACTCTAACTTGGTTTTAGTGTAGTTTGCTCCACACCTGCTTTTTCCATAGATAAGCAAGGATCGTGAAGATGATGAAGTAGAGAATCACTTTCCAACCAAGTGAATCTCTATTTGGTTTTTTCGCATCACCGCTATACTCAAGGTACTCCATCACTTTCTCGAAAGACTCTTTTGTGAGACCCACTCTAGGCATTGCTGTTCCCGGAAGTTGACTTTGAGGATCCTCTATAAATGTCTCAAGGAAGTGTTCACTTCTCGCTCTGATGATGATTGAGAGATCAGGCGGAAGTTTTCCAAGATATTTAGAGAGATCTATCTGTGCGTTAGCAACCTTCTCTTTGAATTTTAACAACTCCGGATCTTGACCAGTTTTGATATCCGCTTTTGTTTTTGGAACAAAGCCGATTTGTGTCCATTTGACATATCTGTTGGCATGACATCTACCACACGCCTCAATGTAAGCTTCTTGAGGGGTAACTTCACCACTCTTTTTCTCTTTGAGGTATGCTACAACATTTGCGATATCTTGATCATTTGTTATCATTGATTTGATGCTACCCATCGGATGCATCGTGGTATCTTTATACACATGATCGACATTTGACGCCATAGCAGGATCTTTGATAAGTGCTATGAGGTAGTTTTTGTCATAAAGCGCACCCGCATGGTCAAGGTTTGGTGGGATAACTCCTCCCATAGGAACACCGCTTCCGTTGTGACAACCCATACAAACTGCATAAGTAGCTTCTCCAGCTTGTGCATCTCCTTTAAGTGCGGCAATCTTTTTAACCTCTGCCCAAAACTTTTTCTTAGCCTCTTTCTTCTCTTTTTTCGCCTCTTGGATATCTGCTGTTCCGTCATAAACGAAGTTATGTCCCTCTACATGTTTATGCATTTGTGAGTGAGCAAACGGCTCAACACCTATATAAACCAGTAACGAGAAAAATATAACAACAAGAAGTATTTTTAGTTCACTATTCATATTTTTCATTATTTATCCTTTTTCTCTTTTTCAAACATCGTTATAAACGGCAACAGTATCCATAGGGCTATAAAAACAACAGCTGCAACAGTACCTATGGTATTGAATATTCCTTCAGGAGGAAGTTTACCCATAACGGTTAGTACGATCATATCTACTAGTAGTATCCAGAACCAGTACTTAAAGAGACCTCTTCTGCTTGCCGGTGCAACAACCGGACTTCTATCCAAGAATGGAAGAAGAAGGAAGATAACCTGTGCAAAACCAAACGCAACTAATCCCGGATCTTTAGGGAACGGTCTTAGGATCTCGTAACTCCACAAGAAGTACCACTCAGGATAGATATGCGGAGGCGTTTTAAGCCCGTCCGCCGGATCGAAGTTTACCGGATCCATCGCAAACTCATAGTGGTAAAATACCAAGTAGAAATAGAATGTTAAAAAGACTCCTAGTACAAAGATATCTTTTGAGAGGAAGTCCCACTTAAACCTGATCACTTTCGCACCTTTGGTATCACCTGCAAGATACTTTTTGCTCTCAGCTTCAAAATCGATCTCTTCACCGTCTTGGTTGTTGACATGTGGGATTCTAAGTGTACCAAAATGAAAAACGATAGCACCGATGATGATCAAAGGCATAAGAAGCACATGGAGCATAAAAAATCTCGTAAGCATCGCATCTCCAGGTGCATAGTCACCTCTAATCCACTCCACTAATCCCGGAAAGTTCAGTGCGCCATTTAAAATATCTTTAGAGAAACCTTCAAAGAGGTTTGTAATAACCATACCTGCCCAGTAGCTCATTTGACCCCATGGAAGAAGATAGCCGCTAAACGCCTCGGCAGAAAAGGTGATAAAGAGTATCATGCCCGATATCCAGATAAGCTCTCTTCCTTTTTTATATGAACCGTAATAGATACCGGTAAACATATGGATATATATGATCAAAAAGACTACAGATGCCGCTACACCGTGCATATGTCTCCAGAGCCAGCCGTACTGTACTTCTCTCATGATCGTATAGTTGACACTGTCAAAAGCCATGTTGACATCCGGCTTATAGTACATAAGTAGAAAGATACCAGAAATGAGCAAGATACCAAATGTAACTGCCAACACCATACCCATCGCCCATAAAAAGTTGATATTTTTCGGTATCCAATACTCCGTAGCCAATACTCTCTCAAGTGTACTTAGAGCGATCCTGTCATCTAGCCATTTTTTACTAAACGGAAATGCTTTTTCAAATTTTGCCATAACTTCCTCCCTACGCTGTCAAGCCGGCGGCTTGCATTTTTTTATACTCTTCACCCTCTTCACCAAGAACGATTTTTGTTCCCTCTAGTTTAAACGGAGGTATCGGTAGCGGTTTTGGTGGAGGAGCTTTTAAAACTCTTCCCGCAGTATCAAATATTCCACCGTGACACGGGCAGATAAATTTTGTTTGATCTGGGAAGTATGTAGGGATACACCCTAGGTGTGTACAAAGACCGATAGCGATGAAAAATCTATCATTGCCAACAACGATATCTCTATCATCCTTTTTCATATCCGGACTCTTTTTTAAGATAAAGATAGGTTTTCCTCTCCACTTTTCCACATTTAAAACATTTGGCTCAGCTGCCGATAGATCGATCGTCGTAAATCCGGCGGCTTTTACACTTGGAAGTGGATCCCAAGTATATTTCATAGCAGTTAAAGCACCGACACCGCCAGCAGCCGTAAATAGACCAAGGGCAGCACCGAGAAAGCTTCTTCTCTCTTTTTCTATAGCCATTTTACTCTCCTTTAAAAGTTGTCCCAAAATTATACAAAAAATTTGCTTTATTAATGAAAAGTAAATGAACTAATTGTAATAAATTAATGTTATAATAGGTAAGGATATAGGATTTGGGATTTAGGGTATGTTTACAGGATTGATACGAGAAGTAGCTAAAGTGAAAAGTTATCAAAATGACTATTTAACGATAAACACCAACTATACCCCGAGATTGGGAGATAGCATCGCAATCAACGGCGTATGCCTCAGTGTCGTCAAATTTGGTAAGGGTTGGTTTACCGTAGAGGTGGCTCCTGAAACGAGGGCGGTTGTCGCTATGGAGAATTTTCAGGGTGAAGTCAATATTGAACCGGCGATGCGGCTCAGTGATAGAGTTGAGGGGCATATCGTGCAGGGGCATATCGATGCTATCGGAACCATCAAGAAGATAGAGAGTGAGTCAAACGGCGTTCATCTCACCATCGAGATACCAAAAGAGAGTCTGAAGTTTGTGATTCCAAAGGGTAGTATTGCGATTGACGGAGTGAGTTTGACTGTCAATGATGTCTATGATGATAGCTTTAAACTCACCATCATACCGGTCACGATAGAGCATACGATCATTAAACATTATAAAGTGGGTAGAAGGGTAAATATAGAAACTGATATGTTTGCAAGGTATCTTTATAAAATGTTTAGTACTAAAGAGGAAAAGAGCAACTCCACTTTGACATGGGATATGGTAGATAGTATGATGGCGAGGTTTTGATGGAGTTTGAGATATTGAAGCCCTATAGTGAGAAGTTGTTGTGTTTTCAAAGCGATAGGCACGGCGGTGTGAGTAAAGCGCCCTATAATACACTCAATCTAGCCCTACATGTCGGTGACGATCCCAAAAGTGTGATAGAAAATAGAGTGATCCTCTCCCAAAAAGTAGGCTTTGAGATCAAAAATCTTATCTATATGGATCAGGTACACTCAAACCGTATCGAAGTGATCGAACATGCGATGGTCAATAAAATCGACGCTTGTGACGGACTTATCACACAAGAGACAAATATCCCCCTATTAGTGATGGTGGCTGATTGTATCCCTATGCTCTTTTATGATCCGACTAAAAATCTTATAGGGATAGCTCATGCGGGAAGAAACGGGACATTTCAAAAGATAGCGGCAGAGATGGTAGAGAAGATGAAGCGAGAGTTTGATACAGATCCGAGAGATCTACTAGTAGTCATGGGGACTTCGATCCATCGTTGCTGTTACGAAGTAGGGAAGGAGATAGCTTCTATCGTTACTGCTAACTTTGGAGAGAATTATCTAGAGATAAGAGAGGGTAGAAGCTATCTTGATTTGCAAAGTCTCAACTTTGATCAGCTACTTGAAGCCGGTGTTTTGAGAGAACATATCGAGATAAGCCCTGTGTGTAGCTGTTGCGATGAGAACTACTTCTCCTATAGAAGAGAGGGAGTTACGGGGCGTTTTGGTATGGTTGCGATGTTGAGGTAGTTACTATTTTAGAGGTGTCCTTAAGGAATTTTTTTATGAGTCTAATCTTATCGATAGCCGGGATATATCTCTTTATCGCTTTGGGTTTTGCTGCTAAAAGAGTTTTTGGAGAGAAGATCGATGAGAAGAGTTTTGTCCTCTTTTCCATCTACTTTCTTCAGCCTATACTTATCTTTTGGGGACTTACGATACGAAAGATAGATATGAGTGTGATCGATGCTCCTCTTATCTTTTTGCTGATTGTTTCGATAACGCTGACGATCGCATATCTCACAAGCAGAGCCCTGTTTAGTGATCCCAAAAGTAGATCTATCGCAACCGTCGCAACTGTGATCGGAAATACTGGTAACTTGGGTATCCCCCTCGGCGTAGCCCTCTTTAGCGAAGCGTCGGTTATCTATACAAGTATCATCAATCTTGTCAATATCTTTTTGGTCAATATCGTAGGTGTTTACTTCTATGCGAGAGGAAACTTTTCGGTTAGAGAGTCGATACTAAAGATATTTAAACTCCCTCCCATATGGTTTGGAGTTTTTGCGCTTTGGTATAACTATATGGGTTTTGAGATTCCCAAAGAGTTGATTTTACCTATACAGATGGGTGCCTATAGTACGATGGTGATACAATTGGCTATATTTGGGATGTATCTTGCAACTGTAAGAGTTGCCCAGATCGAGTGGAAATTGTTCGGTTTTGTAACCTTTATGAAGTTTGTTTTGATACCGATTATCTCTATCTTAGTACTAAGATATTTTGAGCTAAGCAGTTTGGTCTATAATGTGATATTGCTAGAGCTCTTAGTACCGATAGCGGTAATGAATGTCAATCTCGCCTCACTCTATGAGTGTAAACCAAAGACCGTAGCATTTTTGATATTTGCTACGACGCTTGTCTTTCTTGTTTATCTTTTTGGGATAACGGAGTTTTTGTTTCGGTAGTTTTCTTTAGTACTAATCAAAAAATATTTCAATATGAAATAAAACTTTACCTTTTATCTCTATTTTGCTAAAATTAACTCTCTATTTTTGTGTTATAATTAGTAGGAGAAAGATTGCCGATTATTTCATATTTTTTTGGTATATATATTCGTATGTATCATGATGACCATAATCCTCCTCACTTTCATGCTGAATATCAAGGATATGAGGCATTGATAGAGATAAAAAGTGGTAATATTTTGGAAGGGGAACTTCCAAAGAGAGCCTTTAAAATTATTAGAGAGTGGGTAGAGGAAAACAGAGAGTTACTGATGGAAAATTGGGAGAGAGCGATAAATTTTGAGTCGTTAGAGCGTATCAAAGGAGCAGATAATGATTAAGATTATTAGAGCAGAGTATATTGATGGGCATAGGATTAAGCTATATTTTAGTGATCATACGATGGCAGATGTTGATTTTTCATATCTTCTCTCAAAAGATACATCATTAACAAACGCTTTAAAAGATAAATGCTATTTTAAAGATTTCTTTTTAGAACTTGGTGCACTTTGTTGGAAAAACGGACTCTCTTTCAGCCCAACTTCACTTTACAAAAAAGCTAAAGAGTCGGGAAAATTAAGAGAAAGCGAAGAGGCGGCATAATCGCCTACTTCACCAAGATCTGCCGTATCTTATCTTCGTCGATTTTATCTTTATCATACTTGACGACGATGACCCCTTCAGTCTCATTGATATAGTACTCTACAATGCCGTCAACGACTTTAAGCGCGTCAAGTTTCTCCCTATCATATCGTTTTGTATCCATATAGACATTTCCTCTATGTCCCGGATTTCTTAGTTTCATGATCCAAAGTATCCAAAAAACACAAAGAGCGATCACTACAAGTGCGAGGGTGCTTCTGTTTGTGTGGTGAAGTAGCCAACCACCGAGCAGACCACCGAGAAATGCACCAAAGTATGAAAATGAGTTGGCAACTCCAAGTGCCGCACCTTTTTGGTGCACTTTGGCAAATTTGGAGACAAATGATTGCAATAGCGGTTCAAACATATTAAATCCGATAAAAAATAGTACAACTCCTACGATAAACGGTACCGGAGTGTGAGAAAATCCCATCAAGGCAAATCCGATAGCTATAGAGATGATAGAGCCTATAAAGACCTCTTTCCCTTTATCCTTTTTCTCACCGAGTATTGCCGCCGGTCCCATCGCCAAAACACCGGCTATCATCGCAGGGATATAAACTTTCCATAGCTCACTCTTTTCCCATCCAAATCCGCCGTTTTCAGTGCTTTGAGTC
This sequence comes from Campylobacterales bacterium, assembly GCA_027084135.1. GTDB lineage: Bacteria > Campylobacterota > Campylobacteria > Campylobacterales > QNZT01 > QNZU01. The sequence continues at coordinate 9,980 of JALWLO010000094.1, forward strand.
ATCACGATAGGGATCAGCATAAATGCCATCGTCATGATCGACATATGAAACAAAAAGGTCACATACATCCTCACAAGAGCATCATCTTTAAAGATATCCTTCATTTTGCTCTCTTCTTCTTGGTATGAATGGACGATCTTTGGAGGGTTCGGCACTTGTGTAAAGAGTATCAAGATAGCTAAAGTCGCCAATACAGCCGTGATCCAAAAGAGTTTATCCACTCCATAGTATCCACCCACAAGTGGACCGATAACCATAGCAGCCGCAAAGCTCATCGCGATCGTTCCGCCCATGATCGCCATCGCGTGAGATCTCTGCTCCTCCGGTACCAAGTCGCTTATCATCGCTGTTACAACCGAGCCTATTGCACCGGCACCCTGTAAAAATCGACCGATCATAAGCGTATAGATATTTTCACTAATAGCGCAAATGACTGAACCGACGATAAAGATGATAAGTCCAACTAAAAGGGTTTTTTTACGACCTATCTTATCACTCATCAAACCAAACGGTACCTGAAATGCGGTCTGCGTTAAAGCATAACCGCCCACAACGATACCGACAAGCGTTGCGGTAGCTCCCTCAAGTGACAGAGCATAAGCAGAAAGCACAGGTAAAACAATAAATAGTCCCAAAAATCTAAGCGCTATGATAAGGCTCAAAGGCATCACTTGTTTAATCATCTAACAATCCTCATTGTGATATACTAGTCATTATATGTACTAAAGAAGAGAATTGTACTCCTATTAATATTAAATTGAGGATTTCGATGAAAATTATTTTGGCTAGTTCAAACAAGGGTAAGATAAGAGAGATAAGAGCATATTGTGACTATGATGTGGTGGCGTTTAGTGAGATTGTAGAGCCGTTTGAGATCATAGAAGATGGCAAAAGCTTCAAAGAAAATGCCCTCATCAAGGCAAGAGCCATCTATGAGAAGATAAAGGATATCGAAAATGAGTTTGTAGTACTAGCTGATGATAGCGGTATCTCTGTGCCGCTACTTAATGGTGAACCGGGGATCTATAGTGCCAGATATGCGGGTGAGGGTGCAAGTGACAGGGATAACTTGGAGAAGCTTGTGGAGAAGCTAAAAGAGCGGGGTGTTAGCTCAACTTCCGCTTACTATACGGCAGCGATGGCGATGGTCGATGATAAAGGTAGAGAGTATTGTGTGCACGGCTGGATGCACGGCAGGGTGATAGATGAAGCAAGGGGTAGCAACGGCTTTGGGTATGATCCAATCTTCATACCAGAGGGTTATGATAAAACTCTAGGTGAGCTTGATAGCAGTGTAAAAAAGGCATTTTCTCATAGAAACAGAGCGATAGAGCTTGTGAGAGTACTGCTGAAAGCGCAAACAAAATAGAGTTTAGTACTAACAAACAAATGAGTGCTTTCAAAAATTATAAATTGAGCGAAAGTTTTATAATTTAGTCCTAGGGCTTACGCCCTGCAGGGCTGTCGCTTTACTCGGAAGGCTTTTAGATGTACCTTTAATAAAAGCCTAACAAATTTACTCTATAATGTCAACGCATTTCAAATATTAAGAGAGTTGGTGTGAGTGGTGATAAGTTTATCGTTATATTTACTTTAGTACTCATAGCGCATTTGGTAGCATTTAGTACTAAAGTTAAAGCTCCTACAAACTCTACTGCTCATGATCAAAAGATCTATCACATTACTCTGCATAAGAGTCTCATCAAATCAAAGCCAAAAGAGCAAACAAGAGCAAAGAGAAACTTTTTAGTACCGCCTGTTATGATAGATGAACCCAAACCAAAATCCAAACCAAAACCTATAAGAAAAAAGAGATTTTTAGTCCCGCCTATAATCTTGGATGAACCCAAACCAAAAGCTAAAAAGCATAAAAAAAAGAGTCTCAAGAAGCCTCAAAAAAGGATAAAAAAGAGAAATTTTCATAAAGAGAAACAGACCATATCCAATGACTCTACATTGCAAAATCAACCTATCAAAACCGTTAGTACCGCTACCGTTGATCCTAGTTTGAAAAAGCGTTACTTACGATATGTTAGAGAGCAGATAAGGCAAAATCTCTACTATCCTAAAGCGGCAAAAAGGCTTAGGATAGAGGGAACGGTGAGGGTTGGGTTTGTCGTAGAAAAGAGTGGAGAAGTCTCAACGATCAAGGTATTGAGCTTTCCACACCGTACTTTAGCTATAGGAGCGAAAAAAACGCTAAAGTTACTCGATCTAAAGCCCATCCCAGATAGTGTCGGAGAGAGCAGGTTGAGGCTTGAGATACCGATAGAGTTTAAATTAAATGGTTAAAGCCGTTTTATAAAGAATAACTGAAACGGCAGAAAAAAAGATAAAAATATATAGGTAGTGTGTTTGATCCTTGAAGTGCTCTTTAGAAAGCAAGAGCACTTTGAAGATGAAACAAAGGTTTCAT
>JALWLO010000095.1 GCA_027084135.1 Campylobacterales bacterium
GCATATTGGAAATATTTTTGATCTTTACTGCCCCGTCATGTTTATTGTATTTACAAGCATTGCTTAGAATATTATCTATGATACGCACAAAAGCATCTCTATTTGTCTCTATTTTAACTTTATTGAAATTTATGTTAAATTCAATATTTGGATAGATTGTTTGAAAATATAAGATACGCTCATGCATAAGTTCTAGTAGAACAAATTGCTCTTTTTGGAGTGGCGAGTTATCCAAAAAAGCTTGTAAATTATTTTGTAACGATAAAATTGTTGATACACTAGAGCGCATTCTATCAATTTTATGATTATCACCGATTTCCTTTTGAAAAAGTTTAAAATTGACTATCAATGCACTTAGTGGTGTATTAATATCATGTATAATATCTTTAATAAATTGTTCATTGAGCGTTAATGCATCTTTTAGTGGACGGAGTGTATAGATAGAGAAGAAAAATGACAATATAGCAATTAATAAGAGATAGAATAAAAAGCTTTTAAAGAGCTCTTTTTTGATAGTTTTTATCAAACTTTCGTATGCCTCTTGTGGTAAAACTATTTTCATGAGATAATTATCAACAGTTGGGACACTAAAAAAGCTATAAACTTTATCGTTCTTATAGAGTTTCTCGGTTTTGATATCTTTAGAATTTGGCACAAAGTCTAATTCTAATCCTTCGCATTTAAGATTATAACTACAGATTTTCATATCATTATATATTTGATCATCAATATCACGATGTTTTTGTTGATAACTTTGTATAAAGATAATAGAAAGCAGGATCAACTGGAGAGTAAAAAAAATAAGAAAATTTTTTAGGAGGGACTCTTTTTCATACCTCTTCAATCATATACCCTTGTCCTCGAATATTTTTGATCTCTAGATCAAGCTTTGTTTTTAGTTTTGCCAAATTAACTCGTAAGGCATTTGAGCTTGGTTGCTCTAGCATATCTAGCAGTCTATAAGAGCTTATAATTTTACCTATATTGGTTATGAGTTCATGAAAAAGAGCCTTCTGTACTTCTCCAAGATAGATTGGTTCCTCTTTCTTGAATAACTCCTTAGTGTATGGATGATATGTTAGATCTTTGTATCTAATTATCTGATCTGATTTCAGATATCTAGTTTTGATTCTAATCACCAACTCTTCTGGATCAAAGGGTTTTTTGATGTAATCGACAGCTCCTATTGAAAACGCTTTAGATATAGAGTTGATATCAGTTAATGCAGTGATATAAAAAGTTGGCGTATGATCGTCGGCTGCTTTGAGTTGTTTAAGGACTTCAAATCCATTTTCTTTTGGAACATTAATATCAAAGATATATAGGTCATAGTTATATTCGTAGGTTAAATGATATACCTCTTCACTATCTTTTGCAATATCAACTACAAACCCTTCACTTTCCAAATATTCTTGCAAACTTTCACAAAGTATCTCATCATCTTCCATTAACAATATTTTCATAAGCGGATTATATCCAAAATTTAAAAGTATTTTCAATATATAAAATTATATTCTTACAGTTTAACAACTGTCGCACCCATTCCGCCCATATTTGCCGGTGCGTCGCTAAAGCTTTTGATGCTGGGGTGGCTCTTTAGAAACTCTTTTACCGCGTACGCCAATTTTCCCGTACCCACACCGTGGTAGATCAATACTTCATCATACCCCGCTATCAAGACATCGGAGATATATTTATCAAGCTTCTCTATCGCCTCATCAGCTCTAAGTCCGTGTAGATCAAGTTGTACCGAGCCGCTTGAGGGTTTTTGGACGGTGATTTTTGCTTTGGTTTTTGGAGTTTTTAGCTTAACGGGATGGTTGGAGTGGCTTAGAGATGAGAGGGGGACCCTCAGCTTCAACCCGTTGCTCTCTATCATCGCCTCATCTTTTTTAAGTGAGAGAATGACCCCTTTTGTGTTTTGGTATTTGACCGCATCACCAACTTTAAAGGCTCTCTTCTCCTTTTTCTTTTGGATCGATTTTGCCTCTTTTAGGGAGTTGGAGGCTTGGTTTAGTTTTCGGTGTATCTCCCGCTTGTCGTTCTCTTTTGCCGCACTTTTTGCCAACTCTATCGCTTTGTTGTAGGTGAGTTGCAGTTTTGCTCTCTCGCTTTCGAGCTCTTTGTGTAGGGCTTCTTTTTGATCTTGTAGTGAGGCTTCTAACCTTTGGACTCTCTCTTTTTTATGCTCAAGTTCCTTCAACTCCCTCTTTAGCTTCAACTCAAGATCGATATTTTTTTGGATCAGATCATTGAGAGATTCCATCTTTTCGCCGTACAGGGCTTTTGCCCTATTTACGATATATGACGGGATGCCGTACCTTTGAGCAGTTTCAAAGGCGTAGCTCTTGCCGATAGTACCCTGCAAGAAACGGTATGTCGGTCTTTGAGCCTTCTCGTCATAGAGTGCCGCCATCAGTTCTACTTCATCCTCTTTTGCCATGATGGAAGCCAACTTTTTGTGGTGGGTGGTGATGACGATCTTGATATCTTTTTGGATAAGTTCCTTTAAGATAGCGCTAAAGAGCATTGCCGCCTCATCCGAGTCGGTTCCAAGCTCTATCTCATCTATTCCCACGATCGCACTCTCTTTGCTAAAGAGCTTTGAGAAGTGTTGCATCCGTCCCGCAAATGTGGAGATGTCATTTTTGATATTTTGCGGATCGTCGATGACGGCTTCTATCTCTTTGAAGCTTCCGATAGATGAGTGTTTTGCATCTATCTTCATCGGGATTAGGTACTTAGATAGAAATACGGCACTCAGGATCGACTTAAGAAGCATCGTCTTTCCGCCCGCATTTACACCGGTAATCATCAATATCTTTTTGTTAAACTCCAAGCTTATCGGTAGCGGCTCTTTGATAGCCGGGTGTGCAAAACTCTTTAGTACAATATCTCTCTTTTTAGTCGGTTTGACAAACTCAAGCTCTCTGCTTTTGGAAAAGAGTACTCTAGCTTGGTAGTGATCAAACCTATCAAACTCCCTGTTGATAAAGGTTAAAAACTTTATATGTTCACTAAAAATCTTTGAGATTTGTTTTTCATACTCATAGATTACCTCCCTTTTTTGGCTTAAAAGGTTCTCGGTTCTATCTTTTAGTGAAGATACCACTTCAGGTACGACATAGAAGTATCCGCTACTACTTCTGCCAACGACTCTACCCTTTAAAACGGCGCTAAATCCGCCCCTAAGTAGCAGGGTTTCTTGATCATCCACATAATGAATCTGGCTATCTACAAGATAGGATGAGAGTTTGGATGAGCTTGATATATCTCTTAGACTCTTTTTGATCTGCTCTTTTGCCCTTTTGAGTGCACGCTCGATTTCAATAAATCTCTCATCGATCTCCTCTCTGAGTTGCCCCTCTTCATCGAAGTAGTTGACGATCTCAAGGATTTTGGGCGGGATAATGATTTTTGCGAGCCAATTTGAGAGGATGTCGGGAGTGTTTAACTTTTTGAGATAGATAAAATACTCTATGATTTTTATAAACTCAACTATCTCATCAAGCCTAAGTGTACCGCTCTTTTTGAGATGCATCAGTGCGGTGTCGAGATCTTTTACTTCTTTGGGCGGTGTAAATTCGACACTCTCTAAAGCTTTGATAAACTTTAAATGCAGATCTCTATCACCCTCTATAAAGAGAGGTTTTTTTCTGGATAAAAACCCTAAAAAGGTATCGATATATTCGCTAAGATCTAACTTGTTGATCAACTCATTCATCGACTCTGCACTCTAAAATCGAGTAGGTTTTTCCGACTACACCTCTCTTTGGGATCAGCGATGATGTTCCGCTCTCATAGATGTAAGTCTCTTTTGTTATCTTTGCTTTGTCGCTACCGCATATGAGGGTTTTGGATGCTTTGAAAGCTACTTCGAGATTCTCTATCTTTGACTGTGTTTTGAAGTTGGCATACTCATAGAGTGCGGCAAGCATGATAGCGACGGCAAGAATAGAGATGACACTCCATCTAACAGCGGTGTGAAGTTGCTCTAACTTGTAGATATAGATAATGATAAAGAGTAAAAAGAGAATAAAGAGTATGTTGATATACATTAACTCTCACCTCTTAACATATAGGTGATATCACCGGCACCCAAGCCGATGATCAACCCCTCATCGAGCTTCTCTATGATGTTGTTATCTTTAATGAGAGCGATATCTTTGGTCTCATTTTTGATCTTATCTGCAAATTTGGGACGGTACTTTTGGAAATGCTTTTGGAAGTCTATCTCCCGCTTCTTCTCTCCTGCGGCATAAACAGGGAGTATCACAAGCTCATCAACCCCCTTAAAACACTCTTTGAATTTTTCGAGATTGTCAATGGTTCTGGAGTATTTGTGCGGTTGCCAAAGTGCCGTTATCTTCTTGATACCGAGAAGTTTGGCATACTTTTTGGCTGACTTCAAAGTAGCCTCTATCTCGGTCGGGTGGTGTGCATAGTCGTCGATGATGATCTTTTTCTCATCTTTTTGCACGATGTCAAATCTCTTTTTGATGCCTCTGTAACGCTTCAGCGACGCTCTTGCCACCTCCAGAGGATAGTGTGTAATTGCGGCAAGAACGGTGAGTGAGGCGTTTATCGCGATATGCTCTCCCACTCCCCACACTTCAAATGTTCCTAAATCCTTTAGTACAAAGGATGTCCACGGTTCACCGTTTTTGATAATAGTCTCGATATTTTTTATATCTTTGCTTGGGTAGAGTCTTATGGCTTCTATATCTGTTAGAGTAGAGAGGAACTCATCTTCAGCGTTTAGTACCCGGATTTTTGCCTTTTTGATAAAGGTTTTGTATGCGTCGAAAAATCTATCCAAATCATACTCATAAAACTCCATATGCTCCGGTTCGGCGTTGGTGACGATGGCGATGTAGGGATTGATATTTAAGAAGCTGGCATCGCTCTCATCCGCTTCAAATACGAGATTGTCCCCGTCGCCGTAGTGCATATTTGAACCAAATTGCTTACTCTCCGCTCCGATGAGTACCGATCCTTCTACGATGGAGGCAAGCATCGCAGAGGTGGTGCTTTTGCCGTGTGCTCCGGCTACCGCATAGACCTTTTTTCCTTTGAGGATAAATGGCAGTGAGTCTCTTCTAGATAGTACTAACATCCCCTTTTTCTTTGCTTCGATGAGTTCAGGATTTTTCTCTTTGATGGCGGCGGAGTGGATGACGATGGATTGATCGGTGATGTTGTTTGGGGATTGGGGGATGGAGACCTTTATCCCTTCGCTTTGAAGTTTATCGGTGATATGGCTTCTTCTGGCGTCCGAGCCTGTTATCTCATACCCTTGTCTTTTGAGAAATTGTGCCAATGCCGACAGACCTATACCGCCGATGCCGATAAAGTGGATTTTATTTTTTGCCATCAAGTAACTCCTTTACTCTTGTTAATGCCTCTCTTACTTTTTCTTTACTTTCAACTAACGCTATCCTAACATGCTTGGTTTTAAACTCTCCTCTTGAGAGGAAGCTCCCGGGAAGTAGCTTGAGATTTTTCTCTCTGTATGCTCTAACGGTAAATTCGATATCATCATCCACCTCAAGCCAGATATAAAAGGTCGATTTTGGAGGGGTGATACCCAGTATCTCTTGGGCGATTTGGAAATTTTGGCGATATTTCTCTCTATTCTCTTTCACATGCTCTTCATCTGCCCAAGCCTTAGTACTAGCCATCTGAAGTGGAAGCGGGGAGGCGCATCCCACATAGGTACGATATCTCATATACTCTTTTAATATCTTCCTATCTCCGGCTATGAAACCGCTTCTAAGACCGGGGGCTGAACTTCTTTTGGAGATGGAGTTTACGACAAGGATATTTTTAAACTCGCTATTGCCGACTTCAATGGCGGCATTAAGAAGTGAAGGATTGGGAGTGTCGTTGTATATTTCGCTGTAACACTCATCATTTAAGAGGACAAACCCAAGCTCTTGACTTGCTTCTACCCACTCCTTTAGATAGGCTATCGGTGCGGATGCCGAGGTGGGGTTATTTGGATAGTTTAGGATGACAAGATCCACACCTTTTAGCTCATCTTTGTCGATGGGTGGTAGGAAGCTGTTCTCTTTTGTTAAGTTTAGGTGGATCACTTTGGCTCCGGAAGCGATAGCCGCCCCCTCATATATCTGATAAAAAGGGTTGGTAAACGCCATGGTTGGATTTTGCCTATCATGCAAAAGAAACTGCGGAAAGTTAAACAAAACCTCTCTTGTGCCAAATGTCGGTATGAGTTGATCGTTTTCAAGCTCGATACCAAACCTCCTCCCCACAAATCCCCTCATCGCCTCTTTTAGTACCGCTTCGCCGGCGGTTTTTGGGTATTTGTTAAGAAGCGGGACTGACTTTCTTAGCTCCTCTTGGATGAAAGCGGGAGTCTCAAACTGCGGTTCACCTATGGTTAGTACTAACGGCTCTAAATCTGGGTTGGGGGTTATATCTTTTAATAGCGTATCTAACTTTTCAAAAGGGTAGCTTTGAAACTCCATCTACATCCTTGTTTGTGTTCTTAAGTGAATTATAGCAAATGAGGTTTAAGATGGGGTAGCATTCATTATACCCAAATTTTGCATTAAAAGATCTATCAGATGCGTTGATGCTCGGTGTATGGAGGTGTTGAAAGAAAACATAGGCGCACACTGAGGGTGCGTCGAAGCTTTACTTCAATCGCCCATGCCGCCGATGATTAATGCAGATGATGTATCGGCTAATGCAAATTTTGAGTTATAAACTATTGATGGAACATTGTATGATCTTTTTTGCATTATCAGCTATCTTTCGGTGCTCTTTTGATTGAGGTTTTATCTTTGATATTTCTAAGTTATATTTTTCACCGTTTAGCTTCTGTAAACTTTGACTCAAAAGTTGAAGTTCTTTGAGGGGTATATATCTGGAGTCGATTAAATTTTGAAAAATACTTTGATCGTAAGAGACCGCAACAGCGATATCGAAAATATCCCTTGTTAGATTATCCTCTTTTCTCCATTTTATTTTTTTAGCGATGATATCTTCTACACTCTCATAGTACAAATTATAATCTAAATTTAAAGTAGTGTCTAAAATAGGTGGATTGATGATAGACTCATTAAGTAAAAAATCTACTTTTATCTCATCTCTCGTTTTGAGTTAAAGATGTGAAGCTAAGGCATCAAATCTATAGCTGTGAGGATCAAAGACCTCACTCTCGTCTATGAACCACTTAGGGTGCAAAAAATCAAAAACTTGGGCTTCTGTAACAAAAATATCTATATCAAATGAGATTCTGTGCTGAAAGTGAAATATTGACAGAGCGGTTCCACCTCCAAAAACCCACCACTTCTCTAAAGAGACTTGCCGATTTATAGGCTCAATGAGTTCGTCATACACTCTGTTTAGAGTTTTTAACTGCTTTTCAAAGCTCTTTAAGTAGCCATTCATATTGGGCTATTTCCCTAGTGTTAAACTGCTTTAAATAAAAATCGTAAAGTTTTTTTAGATTCTTTTTCGGTATCTCGTATAGTTGCATATATTTGATAACATCTTCGTAACTAACCTCTTTAAAGAGTGTTAAAATGGCATAATGATACTTTTTTTCGAGTGATGCTTTAGTAAAAATCTGGTATAAATCGTCAGTAGTATAATGCATATCTTTTTCGCTAATAGAGTTATTGATAAAAGAGAGTATCCATTTAGCACTATTTTGCTTCTCCATTTCTAAACTAAGTTCACTATACGGTAGGATAAAATCATATTCATTCTCATCATGTGCCAAATCATACTCTATCTGTTTTTTCAGTATAAACTCCGGTTTTAACCCAAAAAACTTAGCAAATTTCTTTGCGGTATGTATTGTAAATCCTCTTTTATGTTGATAAAGTTCACTAACGGTTTTCTTACCCAATTTTAACGACTTACACAGCATATCTTGTGTAATTTTATTGGGTATAATATACTTCTCTTTGATAAAATCGATCGGAGCTAACAAAATATTATTCTTTTATGATAATTTTCTTTATCAAAATATTATCATATAAAGATAATTTTGTCAATTATTGAGTAATATGTACAGTTAAGCTTTTACCCCCACTCCTAAACACAAAACTATCATGGTTGTTGGAATTTAGTTTTAAGGTGATGGTATTTTGATCCAAAAACTTCACCTCTATATCTGCAGGAAAGTGGAGATCACTTAAGAGATCATGTGCATCTTTAGGTCGAAAGTAGATGGTATAGAGCGTGTGGGGTTTGATGGTGATTTGAGCTTTATCATCATCTATGATAACAAAGGGTTTTGAGACGGATTTAGTACTAAAACTCCAGCTTTTACTCTCTTTTTTACCATCGGCTTCATACTTCGCAATCACCCTGTATCGGCTGTTATAGGAGAGCCTTTTCGTTGGAAAGAGGGCATATTGACTCTCTTTAAATATCCTGTTAGGATCACTCTCTTTATCCATCAAGATGGTCGGTATCTCCTCCCCGTCTTCGCTAAAGAGTTTAAAGGATAAGAGCTGAACCTCTTTATAGTAGTAGTCGTTAAATTGGATACTTATCGGAAATCCGCTCACATCATACTCAGGCAACGGATCTGGTGTTTCGTTATAAAATGCCGGTGGTACATCCTCTTGCCCCTCATATGGATAGATGATAACCTTTTTAGATGAGGCTTTGATTCTGCGAAAGAGGCTTTGAAACTCATCTTCATTGATGCGCTTATCGGGATCTTTACATATACCGTAAACATAACGATCATTGCCGCTGTAACTCTTTTGGGTGCAGAGGTCATTGAGTTCATAAACTCCCATATCGTAAACAAAAGCATTTTTAGCACCATCTTTGCTATCTTGTGCTACACCGATACCTATCTCATCGCTCTGAAAGTCAAGAAAACCGAAACGGTGGTAGATGGCGGCAAAGAGTTTATCTACGGAGTCTTTGTAATCCTGTGAATTTACGGTGACATTTTCCGTTATCAACCCCACTTGGTAGTTAGTACTAAGTACCCTATCTTTTGGGGTTTCACCGCTATATCCTTCATCTATCTCACTCTCATAGTGACCGCTTTTTTGGTTTAGTACGAGATATTTGGCGTGTGCCGATGCCGCCTTTTGAAGCGCGTTGTTTGTATAGTATCTCGACATACCGCTATCTTCTCTGAGTGAGTTGAGGTAGTCAAGTGCCATACTCCTTTGGTATGCGATATCCATAGGAGGTGCTTTTAGGCTGATCGTTTTACTCTCTGGCTTCTCATACCAAAAAGTGTAACAAACCGATGCTATCAATAGTACTAGTACTAAAACTCTTATAACCGCCATAACACCTCTTCTAAGAGCTATTTGGAGAGCTTATCGAGTAGGATATCTAGGTTAAATACCAAAACTCCCTGATCGCCGGTTGCGACAAATAGGATATCCTCATTTTTGTTTAGAGATAAGCCTGTCACCTTGGTACCTTTTATCGTATATATCGCTTTGGAAGTCGGTTTTAGCGGGGTGTTGTTTATCTCGAGTAGCTGGATGCCCGATGCTCCTATCGCCGCTAAAGCTTTTGTCTCATGATCTACGAGTACGATATCGTAGATACTTGATGATTTAAACTGATAGGATTCGCTATTGTTTGATAGATTGATGATCTTCATACCGTTTTCGCCCATCGGTATATATCGATATCCGCTTTTTGTGGTTTTCGAGTTATCGCTCACCCTTTTGGGTCTCTCACCTACAACTTTTGGTCTGCTTAAATTGCTGATATCAACTACAACGATCCTGCCACCCTTTTTTTCGATGAGTAGTTGTTGCTCATCTTCAGAGAGAGTTACTCTTTTGGCGTCTATGCGATTTCCGCTATTATCTTTTTTGATTTTTGCGACAACCTCACTTGAGAGTTCATCTTTATAACCTATCTTGATGATCTCAACTCCATTTTTGCCCTCTGCCGTGATGATCGCATCTTTTGTAGAGGCTACATCTCTCGGAGGAGCTTCAGTCTCTATGGAGCCGACTCTACCGTTTTTGTCATACTTGAGTCTCTCTTTTTCTCTGTTTATCTCTTTTGTTGAACCCTTAGATTGAGTTGTGCTGGTTGTGCTATTTGATGTGATAGTACTACCACTGCCGCTACCTCCCCCACTGCATCCTATTAGTAGAGAAGCCAGTATCGAAGAGTATATAAGCTTTTTCATCAGCAAAATCCTTTGATGCATTTTAGGGCACATCTAAAAGGATATACGAAAGCTTTTAGATATGCTCTAAACGCAAATCGACAACCAAAAAATTATTTTTATGAAAAGGAAGATATAGGAAGAAGTTATAGAGAGAGTGTTACAAAATGAGCCTAAAAAGCTCATTTTGTGGGATTATAGCTCTTTTTCGTGTTCTGCAAGATATTTAGCTACGCCTTCAGGGTCAGGTTTCATACCCTCTTTGCCTTTCTCCCAACCGGCAGGGCAAACCTCACCATGCTCGTTAGTAAATAGCATCGCATCGACCATTCTGATCATCTCATCGATGTTTCTTCCAAGCGGTAGATCATTGATGACTGCGTGTCTGATCGTTCCATCTTTATCGATCAAGAAACTGCCTCTAAGCGCTACACCCGCGTCAAGCAAGACATCATAGTCACTTGAGATCTGTTTGGTGAGATCTGCAACCAACGGATAGTCTATCCTTCCGATACCACCTTTCTCTACCGGTGTCTCTCTCCATGCAAAGTGGGTATATTGGCTATCGACAGATACACCTATGACATTGATGCCTCTGCTTTTGAACTCATCGATTCTGTGTGAGAAAGCGATGATCTCACTTGGGCACACAAATGTAAAATCGAGTGGGTAGAAAAAGAGAACCGTACCCTTCTCTCCAAAGTTTTCATATAGATTGAAATTATCAACGATCGATCCGTCAGCCAATACTGCCGGCGCAGTAAAGTCAGGTGCTTTTTTTGTAACTAACATTTTTGTATCTCCTTTTATACTAAGTAAATTTTTTTTACGGATAAATTTTATCCAAAAAAAGCTTAAAGATAGATTTGATTAGATAAAATTTTCAAAAAATAATATGGAGTATGGAATAGGATGAGTAGAAGTTATCTTTTTACAAGCGAGTCTGTTACGGAGGGTCATCCCGACAAGATGGCGGATCAGATAAGCGATGCGATTTTAGACTATATTATAGAGAGAGATACAAAAGCAAGAGTTGCCTGTGAGACCCTTTTGTCAAATGGATTTTGTATTATAGCCGGCGAGCTTAAAACCACCACCTACGCACCGATGCAAGATATCGCCAGAGATGTGATCAGAGAGATAGGTTATACGGATGCGAAGTTTGGGTTTGATTATCGAAGTGCCGGTGTGCTGAACGGAGTAGGGGAGCAGAGTCCCGATATCAACCAAGGTGTAGATCAAAAAGGCGGTGAGATAGGTGCGGGAGATCAAGGTTTGATGTTTGGGTATGCGTGCAAAGAGAGTGAGAGTTTGATGCCGCTACCGATCAATCTAGCCCATAAACTCACTTATACACTAGCGCAAGTGAGAAAAAAGGGCATTTTACCATTTCTTAGACCCGACGGTAAAGCCCAAGTAACTGTAAGATATGAGGATGGTGTTCCCAAAGCGATCGATACCATTGTTGTCTCTACCCAGCATCATGAGGATATTACGCAGGAGGAGCTCAAAGAGGCTGTGATAGAGGAGGTGGTTAAACCCTCTCTTCCAAATGACTTGGATACCCAAAATATCAAATATCTGATAAACCCTACCGGTAGATTTGTGATCGGGGGTCCTCAGGGAGATGCCGGACTTACTGGTAGAAAGATCATAGTCGATACATATGGGGGAAGCTGTCCTCACGGAGGTGGTGCTTTTAGCGGTAAGGATCCGAGTAAAGTGGATAGAAGTGGGGCATATATGGCAAGATATATAGCGAAAAACTTGGTTGCCGCCGATCTATGCGACAAAGCGACGGTACAGTTAGCCTATGCGATCGGTGTGGTTGATCCCGTATCAGTCTATGTAAATACTCACGGTACGGCTAAAGTAGATGAGAGTAGGTTGGAGAGTTGTGTGAGAGAGATATTTAAATTGACTCCCAGAGGTATCATTGAGAGTTTGGATCTTTTGAAACCGATCTATAGAAAGACGGCAACTTATGGTCATTTTGGACGAGAAGATGAGGGCTTTTCATGGGAAAAGAGAAACAAAGTTGTGGATATTTGTAATTATTTTAATTTATAAGATATCTTGAAT
>JALWLO010000096.1 GCA_027084135.1 Campylobacterales bacterium
TCTTGCTTTCTAAAGAGCACTTCAAGGATCAAACACACTACCTATATATTTTTATCTTTTTTTCTGCCGTTTCAGTTATTCTTTATAAAACGGCTTTAATCAGCGCACTTTTATTATTATAACCATATCTATATTATAATCTTTTGGATACAATAGCTTTCATATTTTACAAATGAGCAGGAATAGACAATGTTTGGAATGAGTCTAGGGGAAATTTTTGTCATTGTGATCATCGCCATACTCTTTGTCGGTCCCGATAAACTACCGACGATGATGGTTGAGATAGCCAAATTTTTCAAAGGTGTAAAGAGAACGATCCACGAAACCAAAGAGTCGATAGAGCAAGAGATACACTTGGCTGAGCTCAAAGAGGAAGCACTCAGTTACAAAGATAGTTTAGAAAAAGTGGTTGAGGATTATAAAAAAGAGACAGATTTTGATATCATCCACGATTTAAATGAGGAAGTGGGAGAGATCTCCCACTCGCTCAAAGAGCTTGAAAAGCCAAAAAAGAAAAAGAAGAAAAAATCGAAAAAGAAGGAAGAGAAGGATGTTTGAGGAGTTAAAACCTCATCTTGAAGAGCTTAGAAAGAGACTGGCTATCAGCGTAGCGGCTGTGATAGTACTCTTTTTTGTAGCGTTTAACTTTTGGGAGCCGCTTCTTGACTGGATGACCGCACCGCTGGTAAAGGTTCTGCCGGAGGGGAGTCATATCATCTTTACAAAGGTACAAGAGACATTTTTTACCGCACTCAAAGTCTCATTTTTTACCGGTTTTTTGGCTGCGCTTCCTATCATATTTTGGCAGATTTGGCTCTTTATCGCCCCGGGTCTCTATGAACATGAGAAAAAGTTAGTACTGCCCTTTGTAGGTGGAGCGACACTGATGTTTCTGCTTGGAGCGGCATTTTGTTACTATATCGTGATACCCTACGGTTATGCATTTTTGATAAACTTCGGTTCGACCCTCTTTACGGCACTCCCAAGCATCGGTGAATATGTAAGCTTCTTTACAAAGCTGATTTTTGGTTTTGGATTGGCGTTTGAGTTACCGGTATTTACATTTTTGTTTGCAAAGATGGGACTTGTAACCGATAGAACATTAAAAGATTTTTTCAGATATGCGCTTGTTATCATCTTCCTGCTCTCTGCCCTCTTGACACCTCCGGATGTCTTAACACAATTCCTCATGGCGGGACCGATGATATTGCTCTATGGTCTCTCGATACTTATCGCTAAAGCGATCAACCCTGAAGAGAAAGAGGCGAATGAGGAGTGATCCTTGCAGTATCGATAGCTATGACTACTATCTCCCTCCCCATCTCATAGCCTCTCACCCCGCAAATCCAAAAGATAGTGCGAAACTCTTGGTCTATGATAGGCAAAAAGATCGTATCACTCATGCGATATTTAGAGATATTTTGGAGTTTTTGCCCTCAAACGCAAAGATCATCTTAAATGATACGAAAGTGGTTAAAGCGAGACTCTTTGGACACAAGGAAAGCGGCGGAAAGGTAGAACTGCTCTTCAATAGCCCGATTGGTGAAGATAGATATCTCGTCTATATCAGAGGGAGAGTCAAAGTTAGTACTAAACTCTTTTTCGGCGATTCATTAGAGGCGAAAGTCTTAGTGTTAAATCGTGACGGTAGTAGAATCGTCAGATTTTACAGAAACGGAAAAACGGTCGAGCTTGAAGAGCTTTATCACATACTCGACAAGATCGGTCACATCCCGCTGCCTCCCTACATCAAACGCGAAAATAAGCAAGAGGATGAGAAGGATTATCAAACAATCTTTGCCAAACAGGAGGGAGCGGTAGCCGCTCCGACTGCTTCACTGCACTTCACCCCTACTCTATTTCAAAAAATGCAAGAGCAGTATGAAACCTTTTTTGTCACTTTGCATGTGGGAGCCGGAACCTTTAAACCGGTGGAGGTTGAAAATATCTTAGATCATAAGATGCATAAAGAGTTCTACTCCATACCGCTTAGTACTAAAAAAATCATAGAGTCTGAAAAGCCCATCGTTGCGGTTGGAACAACCGTAACAAGAACGATAGAGTACTACTATCAACATAGAGAGCTTGAAGGAGAAGCGGATATATTTCTACATCCAAACAACCCTCCCAAAAGGGTCAATCACCTACTCACCAACTTTCACCTTCCAAAATCAACCCTCCTTATGCTTGTCGCCTCATTTGTCGGTATAGAGAAGATGCACCGACTCTACCAAGAAGCGATCGATAGAGAGTATAGATTTTACTCATACGGTGATGCGATGTTGATACTCTAGTACTAAAACTAAAGTCGGTAAGCTTTAGAGTCACTCTAAAACTTACCGATCACATTGATAAACCACCCTTTGGCATCATAATCATCCGCAGATCTTAGATCATCGCTAAAGTGGCTAAAGTTATATCCCACGCCAAGCTTTAAGTGGGAACCGATATGGCGATAGAGTCCAAGTAGATACCCATCTCTTACACCGTCATCCTTTTGCTTAAGCCAATGAACCTCAGCCAAGGCATCCCATTTTTTAATAAGATGATAGTTGGCTCTAAGTGCCGCTAAGTAGATATCACTTTTGTGCCACCGATCATCATCTCTATCAGTCTTGATCTGCTTATGTTTGTAACCTATTTTAGAACCCAAACTCCACTTGCTAGAGATCTGATAACTATCCTCCAGTGCAAAGATATGGCTCTTCTCTATCGGATGGCTCTCTATCTGCTCAAGTGACGGCAGATCATAGAGGTAGATATATTTACCGATGATATTAAGTCTGCTATTTTCAATCGGTCGATAGGCAAAGCCCACTCCTGATTCAACAAATCTAGCCACCTCTCTATCTAGTACTAAATCATCCGTTTTACTATAGTTAAGCTTCGCCATCACCCTCCATGAAGGATTGAGAGCGTAGCTGAGATAGTTTGTTGTGAGATACTGCTTCTGTTCAAAGTTTTGGGCACTATCTTCTCTATACTCCAGCTTTGTTCTAGCCTCGACCTTTTTATTACTATATCTGACTCCTGTTGAAATCGACTCTCGATCTCTTCTATTGATATCATCATAGGCGACTCTATTGTATGTCAATCCGGCACTTAAACTTTTGCTAAATGCATAATTCATACCGAAGGTATTGCCGACTCCAGCCATCCTATCTTCGTGGCTAAACTGATGCTCCGAAAAGATAGATAGTTTATCATTTACCCTACTTCTCTGTCCCAGAGTCAAGGTATCTTTTGAGCCCTCTGTTGAATCTGTCGATAAAATATAGTTGCTATATAGCGATATATCTTTGGTCACACCATACTCTATACCGACTTTCGTACTATCTCCTCTATCGCCGGTACTCGCTTCGGCATCAAATGTCGTTCGACCGTGATTGTACCTTGTTCCAAGAGTGTAGAGGTCATTTTTCTCATACTCCCCTTCATTTTCTAGTGTACTTTGCGCTTTTAGATAGAGATCGAGGTTCTCTCTCAACGCATAACTCGCCCTCACTCCGGCAAGTGTCGCACTTCCAACCTTTGTCTCATCTCTTTGATTCTCTACGGCTCGTAGTTCGGCTCCCACTCTCCACTTACGAGCCACTTGCATATCTGCTTCGATACTGGCGGTTTTCTCTTTATTGTTCGCCTCTTTGAGAGAAGTGGCTCTCGCTTTTGCCGTTAACCTTTTACTTAGGTGGGAAGTTGCCTCTACTCCCATATCTTCAACCTCTTGTGTACCGCCAAGCCTCGCATTTGAGAAGCCGTTCTCTCTCTTTTTGTACCAAAGCGTTGCGACACTCTCATGTGCTGTCTCTTTAAAGTCAGAGAGTGCAAACTCCGCCTCAATGCCATAAGCGTTTCCATTTGGGTTACTTGCATTGGAGTCGATCTGATCAAAAGTGAGCCCACCGTCATGCGATCTAAAATTTGCCCCGTTTGACTGCACCGCCTTAGAGTGAGCTATTTCCGCTTTGATATAACTCTTTTTGCCTCCTCTTAGCGTCACATCCATACCGCTCACTTCATAGTCGCTATTACTCCTACCCTCATGACTATAAGTGGCTCCCACTCCGAGATAGTCCGTAAGCCACTCTTTGATCCTACCGCCGTAAGTGGCTTGATTGGCTTTAAACTCATCCGGTAGATACTCATAATCCACCTTCAACACTACCCTATTCCCATCTAACGGCATATCTTTGATGATGGATGGTCCACTCATATCGGAGTATGGTGAGAGTGGTCTTGTAAGGATGATACGCCCTTGGATCTCATCGATCTCATAATCCTGCCCCCTCTTTAGCTCTACCTTTTGCGTTACCCTCTCTGAGTTTCGCTCTCTCACCTCTACCCAAACCTTTTCACTCCCCTCTATGATCTCTCTATGTTTGAGGTAGTAAAGACTTCCGCCGGTCGCCTCAAACTCATTGTGTCCATAGGCACTTTGCGCTTCAGATGCGTAGAGGGTTATATCTCTTTTGTTATCACCGAACTTCGTCTTTTTCATAGAGCTATGTTGCACTTTTGCTCCATAGAGCGAACGGTTTACATTGGCAAACTCATTCCCCGTGATACCGGTGTTATAGTTACCCCACAATGCTTTTGACTTATCCCAAGCCAAACTAAGGTAAAACTTCCCCTGCGTATCCGTATCTTTATAGGAGTGAGAATCATCACCGTATAGATAGTAATACTGATCAGGGTCTAAATGTCTAAAGAGCCTTCTAGGATCCTTTTTATCGAGGTTTTTAAAGATATTTTTTATATCATCCTCTTGGGTATCGAGTTGGGCTGTTAAGAGATACTTCCCTTTGATCTTCCCTTTTAGATAAAACGCCAAACGACCGTCGATAAATAGATCTTCATTAAAGTGTTCATCTGCTTCTAGCGGCTTGATATTTCCACTTACACTATATTTACCCATCGTAAGGTCAGCCAACCCTATCATAAAGATATGGCTATCTTTGACATTTAATGCAAGGGCTTCATCAAATGTTTCACCCTTATCGGTCATCACCGTAACAGGGATGATATACTCTCCACCCTTTCTTATCTGCTCATAGACAAATTTCCCTTGCGAATCGACTCTTACCTCTTGGTTATCTATCTTTAGGAGATAGTCAGGATTTAGCCCCTCTCCATAGACACGAACTCTCGCACCCTCTATGGAGATAGATCTCTCTTTTAGATCACTCTTTCCAAATATCTCTCCGGCAATATCCCTAAAGCCCTCTTGTGGCTCTCCCTTTTCGATAAGAATACGCTTTAGTACTGTCTCATCACTATCACCCGACTTATCAAATACTTTGAGTTGATATTTAAGAACTGTTTTCGGACTGAGCTTCAACTTTAATTTACCGATATCAAACACTATCTCATCAGGTAAACCCTCGCCTTTGAGTGTTTTGATCTTTTTTAGCTTCTCACCGTTATCTAGGTAGAGATCCACTTCATAGTGATCGATATAGTCGCTATAGTTGTTATATGTATAAAACTTGATCCTTTTGTCACCCTTTTTACGTAGATATAAGGTATCTGAAGCGATCGCTAACTTGGGCTTATTGACAAGCGGATCACTTGTAGCCCAAAGTGTGGCGTTTGGATTTAGGTAGACTCTACTACTGATACGCTCCACCTTCGGTACCTCACGGATCTCCTGCTCTTTTGTCTCCATAAAAAGATCAACCCGTCTATTCTTCTGCATACCGCCGCTTGGACGGTCATTTTTTGCTACAGGTGCACACTCTGCATGATTGACAATCGTCGCCTTATACTCTCCCTTAGCCATGAGTATGCTTGAAAGAAGAGTCGATAGTAAAATAGTTTTTGCTTGGATACTTCTCATTGTGCACCTCCTCTATGCTGATTTAAAAGTGTGTGACAATCTTTTTGTTTGATGCCAAATCTCGTACACTCTTTCGGTGTTCTCGGAATATTTGGTTTACCCCACCAGTCATAGAGCGGGTTAAATTTAACCTCTTTGTCACAACTGTTGTAGATCACATCTACCTTATCAATCATCTCATCTCCTAAACGATATTTCAACTCTTTATAGACACTCAGCGCCCTCTTATACGCAAGTTTTTTGTTGTACCACATCGGTGCCCTTGCATCGGTGTTACCCTCTATCCTGATCGACCCGCTTCCATACGCTTTGATCTTCTTCACTAAGTTCTCAATAACCGGTACTTGATCAGGTCTGATACAATCTTGATCCGAATCAAAATAGATTGTTCCAAGTTTTGTGAGTTTGCTTACCCAAACCTTCTCTTTATGCATCACCACTTTGCTAATGGTACGCTTTTTTGCAAACGGCTTCTTTTCCGGCAGCTTCACACCAAAATCGATCTGATTTAATCCACTTGCCGTCACACGATAGACTCTCGGGTTCTCAGTCGTAAATTTCGCCCCCTCAGGGAGTGTGGCAGGATCGACTTTGAGGACGATATTTTTTCCTCTCCATCCAAATCCACCGCTATCGTTATCAGCGATATGGTATCGTCCATATGCGTCGGTTTCGATCACTATTCCCTCAACGGTTGCGATTCTTACACCCGGGATTCCTCTCTCACCCCTATCCTGGATGCCGTTTTCGTTGCTGTCTATAAAGACTTTTCCAACTACTACGGCATTGTCTACAAACGGATCAGACTCCACTCTCACAGTCGCTTTGGAGAGGTTACTCACCTCTTCATCATTTGAGACCGCGATCGCCTTATTGGTATGTTTACCTTGTGATACTCCCACTCCCACTTTAAGTAGGTAGCTGATAGTCACCACCTCTTTTGGTTTTAACTCGAACTTACCAAATGTGATCGATTTCGTACCGCTTGCATCAAGTTTCTTAGCCTTTTTATGCTCTCGCTTGATCTTTGCACTACCCTCAACATATCTAAATCCCGCAGGTATCAAATCTCTAATCTCAAGTGCGGCGTACCTAAAGGATTTATCCACATTCTCCACACGGATCGAATAGGGAACAAAATCACCTATCTTCACATCTTTTTTAAGCACTTTTTTGTGGATCTTAACAAACATCGGTGCGATAGCCAGATCCTCAAAATCTTGATCTTTAACATCCTCCATACCATCAAGACTAAGTCTGATGATGTTGCTATTTCCACCATCCTTATCTTTTAGTGACTCATAACCTTTTTTGTCGATTTGTACTATTTGATAATCACCAGGTTTCAAGCCCTCAAAGCTATAACTACCGTTCTCATCGGTATAGGTTATTGCGATACTACTCTCTTCGGTACAAACAACATTTGATTTACATAATAGGAGTTTACCGTTATGAAGCGGTTCATCCACCTTTCTATCACCATCGATATCTACTTTAACCGTACCGCTAACCGTAATCGTCTTTTGGTCATCAAAATTTTGACCGGTAATATCTTTGGTTGAGAGCGTTATCGATATGTTGTTGTCATTTGCTCCATCAACATCCCTTAATGAATCAAACCCTTTTGGATCACTCTCTACTATAGTGTAGTGCCCCGGTGTGATATCCTCAAAGAGATAGTTACCATCTTTATCACTTCTCGTTGAAGCGATCTCCTTATCTCCCTCATAAAGTGTAACATTGACATCAGCTAGTGCGATATCTACACCTTTTCCAAGCTCTATCTTGTTGTCAAAGTCCATATCGGCTCTCACTTGTCCTGAAACTTTGAGTAGCGGCTCATCTAGGAAGTTTTGCCCCGTCACATCCTTAGTACTAACTTTGACGGTAATATTATTGTCATTTTTATCGTCGATATCACTCACGGATGTATATCCCTTAGGATCTATCTCCATTACGGTATAACAATCTGGAATCAACCCGTCAAACCGATACGCGCCTTTCTCATCCGTTTGAGTCGTTTGTATGATCTTGCCCTCTTGACAACTATAGAGTTGAACCGTTACATCCTTAAGCGGAACTTCGCCTTTTTTGTCATTGTCGATATCGCTCTCTACCTTTCCTGAGATAGATTTCAGCGCTATCAGACCCATATCAACTGTATGCTCTTTGGTTGCACTACCAATCTCAACCTCATCAGTTGTATTTGTCTCAAAATTTACATCACTATCTTTACTATCATCACCCCTATTTTTGACTGTAATGCCATATCCATTTGGAACTCCAAATTTAACTAGGTACCTACCAGGTTTCAATCCTCTAAAAATATAGTTTCCTGAGTGATCAGTTATAGTCTGTGAAACTATCTTCTTAGTTACGACTTCAATCAGTGTAACATTGACATCCGCAACACCTTTCTCATCCGGATCTTGAATGCCGTTATCATTACTATCAAACCAGACAAGATCACCCAACTCATTATCAGTATATAATCCTAAATCTACACGCCTCTCTATCTGATCGCTTACTATTGTAAAACTATCACTTATACCGGTCTCGGGTTTTACATCACTATCTCTATTCTCATCTCTACCTTGATTTTGTGAGGTAATATGGTAACCATCCGGTATTGTAAACTTAACACGATAACTGCCAGGTTTAATACCATTAAAGCTATAAATGCCGTTTGAATCTGTAGTAGTATGAAGATTTGTAGAACTATTATCTTCATTTAATAGTTCTACATCAATACTAGCAACACCACCTTCATCAGGATCTTGAATACCGTTTTTATTGATATCTAACCATACTAAATCACCTATCGCACCATCTTTAACAAGTGCAATATCTACATCATCTCTATCCTCTCCGGAAACAAGGGTGAAAATATCACTACTTCCATCAAGCTTTATATCACTATCTTTACTACTATCTGAACCTTGATGATATTTACCTGGTGTATAGTGCTCAGGAAATTCTACAGTAATATAATATTTTCTATTTGGTATCAATTTATCAAACTTATATTGACACTGCTGTGTTGTAACAGCTTTAGTACTATTTAACTCATCATGGAGTGTAACTTTAACTTCTATACCGTCACAATCCTCTCCGCTATCTTGGATACCGTTTGAGTTACTATCGATCCAAATCCTATCACCGATCGAAGCCTCTTGATAGAGTCCAAGATCCCAGCTCATATCCTCTGTTCCAAGATCGATATGGATACTTGGTGTCATAAGTGTTTGATCTACATCGCTATCTTTTGTATCATCTCCACTATCTTTAGGCGATAGTTTATACCCGCTAGGCAGGGTAAATTTTACCTTGTAATCTCCCGCTAAGAGGTTCTCAAAACGGTAGTTTCCATTTGCATCACTCTTAGTACTAAGACCGGTTGCTGTTCCATCTGCTTTCAAAAGCTCGATCGTAACATCCGCAACTCCCTTTTCACCCTGATCCTGAATACCGTTTGCGTTACTATCTAGCCAGATACGGTCACCAATCGCACTCTTTGTGTAGAAGCCAAGATCCACATCCAACTTATCGATACCGTTATTGATAAGGATCGCATCGGTTGTATGCGTAGTACTAAAGTCGCTATCTGTACTATCACTACCCTGATCTTTTGGCGAAATCTCAAATCCCTGCGGAAGATCCACTTTTACTTTATAGGTACCCGGTAGTAGATTTGTAAAGAGATAGTGACAGTTGTGTGTCGTTTGTGTCTGGATCGGATGATCCGCACTATCTAAGAGTGAGACATTGAGATCGATATTTCGACAATCCTCACCGCTCTCTCGAATACCGTTGTGGTTGGTATCGTACCAGATCGTACTTCCGATCGATGAGGGTTTGTAGATACCGGCGTCATATTTGAGATCTTCACTCTTTATACCCAAGTGAAATTGTGCCGTTTTGCCTTGTGCATCGATATCGCTATCTTTTTCATCATCACTGCCCACATCTTTAGGAGAGATATGAAATCCGCTCGGCGGTGTAATTTGGATATAGTAATCCCCTGAGTGGAGATTGTCAAAGGCGTAGTAACCCGCTTTACCGTCGGCATCGTTTGCACTCTTTGTCGTTGCAACCAGTGTACCGTCGTTTTTATAGAGTTTGACTTCGATATCGTTGATACCCGACTCTCCCGCATCTTGGACACCATTTGCATTAGCGTCAAACCAGATATAGTCTCCCACCTTACTCTTAACAATCACAGTACTCGCTGAATTTGAGAGTACTGGAAGTGTGACACCCGTTGCAGATGCACCGGCAGAGTTGTTGTAAAAGTCATCCGGTTGGTTGTTTTGCACACGCATACTGATCTGCATCTGACATACCGCATCCTTCTCCATCGATGGACCCATAGCTCTAACCGCCGTGACTTCCGCTTTGGTAAATCCACAACTTGCCGCAGGACCATTCTCATCCCCCTCACACCAGATAGATCTGCTTCCCAATGCATTTGAGGTATCTTTTGGAGACATATTGATCGTTGTAGGTTCTGCATTGGTGTAGTAGTAGTGAACACCCGGACTCAAATCACAAAGTGCCGGAGATTTTGGGTGAGCGATGAGTTTGAGCGATTCAAAAGCTCTTGTTCCGTTAAAGTGCGTTCCCGGTCGTCGTTTGAGATTGAGATCACGAAACTTGATAGCACCGTCATTTCCGTCACCATTGAATGGAAGAATATCGATTATATCAAGCTCTGTTACCTCTACATCTGAACCGTTTCTGGCATCGACCGCATAACGGATCGGCTCGCCGTTAGTCTCTTGCGGTTCGGTATTGAGAACCGTTTTAGCGAGATTGATGGTAGCCGGTATCGTGATGTTGATATTGACCTCCGATCGTCTTTGAGATACGACACTCACATCGGCAGGAGACTCGATATAGGCATAGTTTGTTAGTGTTCCCTGAGAAGCGGTTGACTCTATTTGTGCTTCATAACTAATAGGAGCAATATCTTCATTAGTAGTTTTAGTTCCTAAATTCCAGATCAAAACTTGATTATCATTCGTACATGTGACACTTGTATCATTGATATCGTTACAAGTTCCGATCGTCGGCTCAGGAGCATTTTGAACACTCGAAGGGACATAGTGGAGTCCAACAGGCAACATATCTTTAATGATAACAGTTGATTGTTGCTTAGTTCCAGTATCATTCGTGTAGGATGGATTGAGCGTAAAGATCGCTTTTTGTCCAAGTTCAAAGTTGTTTTTATTAACACTCTTTTCAATTCTTACCTTACCACCGGAGTAGGTAACTCTATCCCCTGCCCATCCTTCAGGAGGATTTGGATATTCATGAGGTATATAACTTGTCTGGTACCATGATGTAAAGTAATCATCATCCTTCACAGTAGCATAGTTGACAATCTCATCACCGTTTTGCAACGCTTCTCCATCCAAAGTTTTAGCTCGAACTCTGTGGTTTAGCCAAGCATAGATATTCCCTCCCGGTTCTAAAACTTTTCCGGGCTTTAGCTTAATCCTCACCTTTGTGACCGTACCTAAACCATGCTGTTTCGCCTCTTCTAGAGAGTTATACCAAACTACACTGCTGTCACTGCACTCTCTGACGATATCCGCCGCATGATTTGCGTTAAGATCACCCCCTTTGGAGGGAAGCCAACTATCATTGACATAGGTTGAAGCATACTCAAAATCTAAATCCTCCATCTCGACACCGACAACCCTAATATCAAATGCCCCGCTTCTATTAAAGCGTTCACTACCTGCTGGGACATTAATCACCTCCAGACGATTCGCATCGATAACATCGCATATGATACTATTGTGAAAAGGGATACCACCCTCATTGGTATAACCTAATCGGCTGGCAAAAACGGCACCAGCACTTAGGAGTCCGTCACCCGTACGCCATCCGGCAGAACCACCCTCTCTATAACTCCAAACACCATGCTTCTCCGCATACCCTTTACTAAAGCCACCTCTTGCATAGTAGAGTGTGAGAGAGTAGCTATTATCCTTTTCACTCTCTGTTAATGAGCCGAAGTTGGAGTTGCCTGAGGGTGCAGTTGGGTCAAAGTTAATCAATTTATTTATTGTTTGCAGTTGCCCATCATCATCTGTATCTGGTTGATGATCATTTCCATCTTTTACATCTTGCAACGGAACAAAAACTCTAATCGAACCGATCGTCGCAATGGCACGATTAACAGGTAACTTTCGTCCAACTTGATCATACCTTGGGATATGATTGAGTGTAGCATCAACATGCTCTAACTTAATATCGATCAAAGAGCCGTTTTGATTACAGGTGATCTTTTGTACCCCTTTAGGTGTTGCAATTGAGCGCTCCGGATAATCCGCATTATAGTAGGGATAGGGGTCATTACTATTTGCACCGTATTCAACCAAACAATCATAAAGTTTTGCATTTGGAGATACATCACTTAAATCATCTTTGAAAATAAAAGTTGCATCTGCTCCCATCGACTCACTACCCAAATAAGCAGGTGCATCATCAGTTTCTCCATCTACCTCATCTACTTCCACATAAAATTTATAGTAGATCAAATACCCTTTTTGACCTTGAAATTCAACACCTGAACGATGCCAATATCTTGACTTTTGCAGATTCCATCTCGGTGCTGCGGTTACGGTGAGAGAGACTCCTGCGTTGTCACTTTGCGCAGTAGCGTTTGGTGCGGAGATCTCAAAAGAGATATCTCCCGGTTGCGCACCGTTTGGATTGGAACCCAAAACTCTTACGGTAAATGTTAGATCTTCGGCAACCGTTCCTACTTGATTTTTATCAAAATCTTTTCTAACACAAACAATACTTCGTCGATCATCACTCAATGAGGAGAGAGAAGCGTTACAACTACCAGGAAGACCGCTCCACTCATACCCTCGTGGAAGGGTACTCTTGAGTGTGACGGTATCTTCATTGGCATCCGGATCACCGTTCCAACTCCATGCGGCAACAACCTCAAAGAGATCATTAGTACGAACAATCAGATCACCGCTATAGGTATCATCCGACCCATCGTTGGGCGTACCGTTATCACTCCAGCCTGGATCGTTGGCAAAGTCACAACCTGGTGTCGGATTATTCTGGCACACTAAACGACCATTGATTTTATCACTTGTGGTATTGAGCCTACCGGCAATACCGCCCGTTTTCCCATACTTTGTAATGATCTTTATATTTGCGGCATTTAAGGCTATCGCAAAGAATAGTGAGATCATCAATACTCTAATCATTTTAAACAAAAAGCACTCCTTTGTAAAAATTTAGTAAAAATATTAATTTATTATCGGCAATAAAGAAAAAATATTTAATAGATAAAAGAAAAAGAACTCTAAAAAACTCGAAAGATATATGATTTGATCAAAATATTCAAATAAGAAAATGTTAAATGAAGTGATCAGTAAGAGGCTATTGTAAGCAGTTTATTTCAATCTATCTAGCCACCTCTCTAGTATGATTTTTGCGGCTATAGAGTCAGATTTACCGTCTCGTCTGTTTCTAGTTACACCTCTCATCAACTCCTGTGCTTCAATAGAGCTGCCATGCTCATCCTCAAACGCTATCTCCCCGCCAAACGCTATGAGAGAGACAAAATGTTTGATACGCCTCTCCATCTCCTCCTCGCTATTACCGCCTTTTGGTAGTCCAACCACCAAAGTCTCTATCTCCCACTCTCTCAAAAACTCTCTCACATCTCTTGCGGCTTGATCTCTATTTTTTCGGATGATGGCATCTTTTGGAAAAACTATTTTTCCATCGAGTGTGATAGCCACACCTATGCGCTTAAGTCCTACATCTATGGCAGCTACTTTACGCAAGATAGACCCTTAGATCTTTGATAGTGATTTTGCCCTCCAACTCCCACTCGTAGATCTTATCGCCAAACTCTCTTAGTGCATCATCAAGCATAGGAGCGTTTTTGAAAAACTCAAGCTCTTTTTCGCTAGTACTAAGCTCTCCAAAGCTTGAGATAAAGGCATCTATATCTATGATAGGCTTTGCATACCCCTCTAAGAGAAGTTTTTGGGTTCCCAAACTCTCCCCCACTCTATGGCTGAGTACAAATATCTCTTTACCCATCTCGATAGCGATCTGGGCACTTCTTATCGAGCCGCTATTAAGATCCGCCTCAGTGATGATCAACGCCTCTCCAAGTGCCACGACGATCCTATTTCTGTGTACAAATGAGTATTTCGTTGCCCGAGTTGTCGGCTCATACTCACTAATGATAAGTGCCTTTTCTCGCATCTTTTTTATGAGAGATTCGTTTACTTTTGGATAGACAATATCAAGGGAGTTTGCCATCACCGCTACGGTACTAGGACAAGCGGCTTGATGAGAGAGTGCATCAACCCCCATCGCCGCTCCGCTCACTACAACATAACCGATATCTTTAAAAGCTTTGGCTAGTTTTGTTGTCACTGTTTTGGTGTATTGAGAGGGGCGTCTCGTTCCGACGATCGATACTCTTGGCTTCTCAAGAAGAGAGATATCTCCCTCATAAAAGAGTTGTTTTGGAGCCTCTTTTAGGATATCTAACTCTTTTGGTAGTAACTCTAATCTTTTCATTGCAACAAACTATCTATATAAACCAACTTCACACCCCTAAAAAGCCCCTCTTTTTTAGCCTCCCTCAAAGCCTCAAAAGTCTCCTCTCTCGGATGACAAATAGCAATAGATAAACCCTTTCTCTTTGCTCTTTTTACACTTTTTAGTATCTGACTTTTGATGTATCTCACATCAGGCTCATTATCCAAAAATGTATCTCTCTCAAGCAAATCTCGATGGTGAAGTTTAGATATAGCTCTTGCTTTCGTATCAACCGAAGTTCTGCTATCTACAAAAAATATCCCAAACTTATCCAAAGCACAAAAGAGGTTGTCCATCGCTTTGGCATCAGAGGTAAATTTACTGCCGGTGTGATTATTGATCGCTGCCAGTTTTGGAAAATCCTTTTTAATCGCTTCTATCTTCTCCTCTATCTCTCTCTTTGAGTCACTCACTTTTAGTGTATTCTCCTCCACTCTTTTAAAATGATACGCCTCCATAGGGGTGTGAACCATATAACAAGGAAACCTTTTTGCATACTCTGGGGTATGGAGATGCTTCTGGGTTGAAGGGAATATCGAGGGGGTTATCTTCATCTCTAGTGCAAGCAGTTTTTCTACCTGCTCCTTTGTACCGATATCATCCATGATGATAGCAAGTATCGGGTGTTTTTTGTCTATCTTTTTGACTCTCTTTAACTGCTTCGCTTTGACAGGGCAGGCACTGATTTTGATACTTTCATTACGCTCTTTTTGAAACTTTTTTGAGTTTATAAAGTCCTCTATCTCCGTAGCGATAGAGAGTTTGCTGATTGAGGGAGATCTCTTTACCTCAAGTATCGTAGTCTCTAATTTCCTAACCGTACTACTCTTTTCACTCTTTTTAGTACTAGTGTTTCTCTCATTTCTACTTATGTTTTGATCTATCACTTTAGTACGAGTGGCTTCTCTCTTCTCACTTACTTGAAAGATACTCTCTCTCATAGCGATTAGCGAGAGCATCAAGGCAACAATAGCAAGTGTGATAACAAAAGCTTGATAGAGGCTATCTCTCATCTATATTTTAATTTTTTCCTAATGATATCTCAAGCTCAAGCATATCAATATCATTCTGTTTTTCTGTTTTTATATTAACTTCTGCGGTTTTAGTATATTTTTTAACAACCTCGATAATCTCTTTTTTAAGATCTTCAAGATAGGGTATCTTACAGTCGGCTCTTTCTGTTGCAAGCATTACTTTGAGTCTAGATTTTGCCTTATCGGCCGAATCCCTCTTTTTTGTACCAAAAATCCTCTCAAACAGCGTCATCCAAACAACCTTTTAAAAAATCCCTTTTTCTCCGATTTGATCTCCATAAATGAGACCTCTTCTCCCAATACTCTTTTGGTTATTCTACGATAAGCTTCACCCGCTTTTGAGTTTTGTTTATAGTATATCGGCTCACCTTCATTTGTCGAGGTGATAATCTCCTCATCATCAGGTATCACGCCGATAAGAGGAAGTGCCAAGATACTCAACACATCATCCACACTTAGCATACTTCCACTCTCTACCATCTCCGGTTTTACCCTATTGATAACAACATGTTTGAGTACCTCTTTCCCCTCTTTCGCTTTTTGACTTTTGGCATCTATGATACCGATCACTCTATCTGCGTCTCTAACGGCACTCACATCCGGCGTCGTTACGATGATAGCTCTATCGGCTAAAAATATGGAGTGTTCAAATCCACTCTCTATACCCGCCGGAGAGTCGAGTATGATAAAATCAAACTCCTCTTTGAGAGAGTTGATCAGCTTCTCAACCTTCTCTTTATCGAGCACATTTTTGTCACTCGTTTGAGAAGCTGGAAGAAAGTAGAGGTTTTTGCTTCGTTTATCGTTGATAAGCGCTTGTGAGAGGTTACATCTCCCCTCCATCACATCGATCACATCATAGACGATTCTGTTTTCAAGTCCCAAAATCATATCCAAGTTTCTAAGCCCTATATCAAAATCAACCGCAACGACTTTTTTCCCTTTTTCAGAAAGTCCTACTGCAAGATTTGCAGATAGGGTCGATTTACCGACTCCTCCTTTACCGGATGTAATGGTTATTACTTCACCATTTTTAAGCATGCTAACCTCTTTTAATTTTTTTCTTGATCAACTATCTTATTTGCCGTAATCCAAGGCATCATCTCTCTAAGCTTTTTACCGGTCTGTTCTATGAGTGATGTTTTGGCATTGTTTCTCTCGGCATTCATTCTCGGATATCCGCACTGCCCCTCGAGGACAAAATCTTTGGCAAACTTTCCATTTTGTATCTCTTTGAGAATCTCTCTCATCGCCTTTTTACTCTCATCATTGATCACCCTAGGACCACTCACATAGTCTCCATACTCAGCGGTATTGCTGATAGAGTACCGCATATTTGCGATACCGCCCTCATACATCAAATCAACAATAAGCTTCAACTCATGCAGACACTCGAAATATGCCATCTCAGGCGCATAACCCGCTTCAGTTAATGTCTCAAATCCTGCTTGTACTAAAGAGGTGAGTCCTCCGCATAGTACCGCCTGCTCACCAAAGAGATCTGTCTCCGTCTCATCTTTGAAAGTGGTATGGATGATTCCCGTTCTTCCTCCACCTATCGCGGATGCATAACTTTTAGCAAGCTCTAACGCATTTGTGCTTGCATCTTGCGCGACTGCGATAAGATCCGGTATTCCTCCCCCCTTGACAAACTCACTTCTTACCGTATGTCCCGGCGCTTTTGGCGCGACCATGATACAGTCAACCCCTTCAGGTGGTATGATCTGACCGTAATGGATATTAAATCCATGTCCAAACGCTATCGTATCGCCTCTGTTTAGATTGGGCTCAATCTCACTTTTGAATATAGAGGCTTGTATCTCATCAGGTAAGAGTATCATGATGACATCCGACTCTTTTGTCGCTTCAGCGACCGTTTTGACATCAAAACCTTTTGCAACCGCTTTTTTCCAGCTACTCCCCTCCGGTTTCAAACCGACAACCACATCTACGCCGCTATCTCTTAAATTTTCCGCATGCGCGTGACCCTGGCTTCCAAAACCAATCATCGCAACTTTTTTACTCTTAATTATATTGATATCACAATCTTTATCATAATATACAGTTATCGCCATTGTTATCCTTCTTCCTATGATATTTTGAAGGATTTTACAACAGATAAACTTAGAGCAGATATTAAAAGAGTCGTTTTCGTGTTTTTACAATTGTATAAGCGTTAAGTGTCGTTGCTCTCTTATCCAATTTTGGCTCTTTTTGGTTAGCACTTGTAAATAGCTTATAGCTCTTTTCCTCTCTATTCTCAATAAGCTTATTGACTATCTTTGTAGTGATAAAGGCATCTTTATACTTTTCTCTAATCTTTTCTAGAAACTTTTTGGCATCTTTACGTTCTACATTTACCACATAAACCACATACCCGCTATGGGTTCTGTTTATATAGATATCAAGATCTCTAAGATTGGAAATGAGGCGTTTTAGATTTTCACTTTTCTTAAAAAAGGCGATCTGGATCGATATCTTTTTGGAATCGACACTATCAATATTTAAAATTTTTGCACTCAAAAGCTCTGAACCAAAAATTGTCAAAACAATTAAAAAAGTGAATATTTTTTTATATCTATTTGCCATTTGTTTACCTATGTATTATAGTATACTAGATATCGCTTAAATTGGAAAAAAATTTATATCACTTTCAAGATTAAAAGATATGAGACAATACTGCCTTTTATTAAAAATAATTTAAATTTTTGCCCTATATTTATTTTTTATTGAACAACTTATGCTAAAGCTGTATAATTTGTCCGTCTTTAAAAAATTTAAAAGGATGGAGAATGAAAAATTACAGAATTTCAACAGCTTTGGCAGTTACTTTGGCTGTTGGTACGACAAGTCTAACAGCTGGTGAGGCAGTGGAAGGCATTTTGCCAAATGCTCAACCTGGTGAGTGTTATGCAAAAGTGATAATTCCCGCAAAATTTGAAACTACGACAGAGAAAGTTTTAGTCAAAGAGGCAAGCGAGAGACTTGAAATCATACCTGCAAAATATGGTACTGATACTCAAAAAGTTCTTGTAAAAGAGGCTTCTACTAGACTAACGGTTATCCCTGCTACTTACAAAACTGTAAGCGAGAAAGTTCAAGTTAGAGATGAAGAGGTTAAGTGGTTAACAAGCCTCAAAGGCAACATACCTGTATCACCTGAAATCCTTGCAGCTGCAAAAACAGGTGGCGCTGATATAGACGGTATGGCTCCTGGTACTTGTTATAGAGAGTACTTTACTCCTGCAAAGTATAAAACTGAGCCACAAACTTATGTTTCAAAAGAGGCGAGTGAGAGATTAGAAGTTGTTCCTGCAAAATATGAGTGGGCGGAAGAGAAGATCCTTGTAAAAGAGGCAAGTCAGAGAATCGTCAAAGTTCCAGCTACTTACAAAACGGTAACTGAAAAAATCTTGGTTGAGCCTGAAAAAACAATTTGGAAAAAGTCTCAGTGTAACGGAAGCGGAGATTGTGGTGTTATGTGTCTTGTAACAATCCCTGCAAAATATAGAACTGTTACAAAAAGAGTTGTGGATAAACCGGCTACAACGAAAGTGATAGATATCCCTGCGGTTTATAAAACGATAAAAGTGAGAAAACTTGTTGCTCCAGCAACTGTAAAAAGAATCCCTGTTCCAGAGCAAACTTCAACTTATACAATTACTACAAAAGTGAGCGATCCTACATTTAGATGGATCAAAGTCGGAGATACTCCGGTAGGTAAATATACCGGTCATCAAGTGTGTAAAGTTGTTGTTCCTGCACAATTTAGAACAATCACTAAGCAAGTTGTTGATAAACCGGCTTCAGTCAAAGAGATTGAAATACCTGCAGTTTACAAAAATGTGACTATCACAAAACTTGTTAAACCTGCAGAGGTTAAGAGGGTACCGATTCCTGAGCAATACTCTACAATCACTAAGAGACAAATGGTATCTCCAAGCAAAGTTGTTTGGAAGAGAGTTGTATGTCACTCTAGCTTAGGAAGCTCAACTATTACAAAAGTTCAAAGAGCGCTAAAAGATGCCGGATACTACCACGGACCTATCGATGGAATCTTTGGAACTTTAACAAAACAAGCACTAAAAGCTTATGAGAAAGATAAAGGTCTTGCCATCGGTACTGAATTGACTCATGAGGTATTAAAATCTCTAGGTGTTGCTTATTAGAGAGTTTACCGCTCCCTAGCATAGTTGCAGATGCAACTATGCTATCTCTTTTTGATATAATACTCTGTATATACTTTTTAAGAGCTCTTCCAAGTCTACGGGTTTTGTCAAAAAGAGATCGATATCCAATCTCTTCACTTTTTCCAAATACTCAAACTCCTTGTACGCCGATATGACGAT
Organism: Campylobacterales bacterium; assembly: GCA_027084135.1. GTDB lineage: Bacteria > Campylobacterota > Campylobacteria > Campylobacterales > QNZT01 > QNZU01. The sequence continues at coordinate 19,815 of JALWLO010000096.1, forward strand.
ACACTTTTGGGTAGGATTTAGCTTTTTTATCTTCTCCACCATCTTTATCCCATCCATGATAGGCATATTGATATCAGTAATCACTAAATCAAAAGTTCCATTTTTATAACACTTTAAACCATCAAGTCCGTTTGAAGCACTCTCCACCTGACTAAATATATCTTTGAGTAGTTCTGTTTGAGCTTCTCTAAGCTCTAAATTATCTTCAACATATAAAACTCTAAAATGGTGTATGCTATTTTTTATCTTTTTTAAATCCATTTTTATTCCCTCATCCTTGAGTTATCATAGACCCAAAATTTGGGTTAAAATTTCTAAAAGTAGTATCGACAATTTTTCAAAAAGTAAAGTAGCAAATCTCACTACTGATTTTATGTTGAATGTTAGTAGCTTGTATTAAAAGTGCCATAAATGAAATAATATTTTCAAAAAGGTTTTTTTCTCTGTTAGTACTAAGTGTATAAATTTTTTATCTATCTTACAAAAAGTAGCACTATTTGACTAATCTCCCCTCTTTTATCACCCCTTTTATTTGACCATTTAACTCTAAACCGGCTAAAATGGATTTGTGTTGAACCTTTACATGAGGGTTTGGATCAAATATCAGCATATCTGCGATATACCCCTCTTTGATCTCACCACGCTTTGGAAGATTGAGAATTTTTGCAGGATTTTTCGAAAGAAGCTTTGTCAATTCATAAAGCGTGATCTCTCCACTCTTTACCAGATAGGTATAGCAGAGGGAGAGATGATGCTCTAAAATATTGACACCGTCAAGCGCATCGTTGAACGCAACATCTTTTTTACTGTAACTTACCGCACTCTGCATAGAGGTAATCGTATCTATGAGCCCCTCTTTTAGGGCTAGTACTAACGCTTTTCTCTCTTTTTTATCTCTCAGTGGAGGTAAAACTTTTGCAAGTGTATTGTAATCTTGACACTTTTCATCACTAAATATAAGGTGTGAGATGGAGACCTCACTATAGGCTTTATAGCCACTATCTTGATACGCTTTTACCTTTTCTAGAGCACTCTGAGTTGTTAGCGAGTGAAAGAGTAGAGTCGTGTCGTAAAACTCTAAAAAGGGGAGTATCTTTGAGACTTCAACGACCTCAGAAAGTTTAGATATCCCAGCTAAACCGAGAGCAAAGGAGATTTCCCCCTCATTCATTACTCCACTAGCATCCATACTCCTGTTTTTCGCTTTGATAAAGATGGGCATATTTAACATGATCGAATACTCAAAGATTCGTTTCAATGCGTTGCCGTCGATATCGCTATCGGTTTCGATCACTTTTACACCGTCGCTAAACCTTTTTGCTATCTCCTCTAATTTTCCACTCTCTTTATCTACCCCATCTATTGCCAAGATGATCTCATCTTCATCAATCTTAGTACTAAGCAACTCTACGAGACCGTCAGAAGAGAGTTTCGGCTTGAAGTTAGGCATCAGAACAAATGTTGTCACTCCGGCATGCAAGGCTTTTCTTTTCAATCTATTAAGATACTCCAGCTTAAAGACCCTATCTTTGAGTGAAATATTGAGATCGATGATGGATGGTAAAAGATATGCCCCATCTATATCGATCATATCCGCTTCATCAGCCTCTATAGCCGGAGCAATCCTCTCTATCTTATCACCGCTAATGAGTAGATCTACAACCTCTTCGCCATCTTCTTTAACAATCTTGGCATTTTTTATCAGCATCTAACTATCTCCCTCTAGATAAACAGCATATATTTTACTAAAACTTTACTATAATTACTTCCAAATCGAAATAGGAGAAGATTATGAGAGAATTAAAAAAGTATGACTTAAGTCCCGAGGAACTAGAGAAGCTAAAATATGCCTATATCACTACAAATAAGGGAACAATGAAGATAAAACTCTACCCTGAAGAGGCACCAAATAGTGTGGCAAATTTTGCCCACTTGGCAAATAGCGGTTTTTATAACGGATTGAAATTTCACAGAGTGATCCCCGGCTTTATGGCTCAAGGCGGATGTCCACACGGTACGGGAACAGGCGGTCCGGGATGGGCGATACCTTGCGAATGTGATAAAAATGTACATAAACATCTAAAAGGAACCCTCTCGATGGCTCACGCCGGAAGAGATACCGGAGGAAGTCAGTTTTTTATCTGTTTCGCACCTTGTCCACATCTAGACGGCGTTCACACCGTTTTTGGCGGTATAGAGGAGGGTGACGAGGAGAGCTTTAGGGTACTAGACTCTATAGTCCAAAACGATACGATCGAAAAGATAGAAGTTAAAGAGAGTTAAGTCCAAAATTTGGACTAAAAACTCCTCATACTTCCTACAACTCTACCTATGATCTCGACACTATTTGCATCGACACTCTCTACACTATAGAGTGGGTTATCGGATATAAGATCGAGTTCACCGTTGCTCTTTAGATTTACCCTTTTGACAAATAGACCGATCGGGGTTGACACCACAAACACACCGCCCTTTTTGATATCTTTTTGATTTTTATTGATAAAGATGATATCTCCCTCATAAAAGGTAGGTTCCATAGAGTCTCCCAGTACATTGATAGAGTCTATATTTTTCACCTCTCTCGCTCCCCCCAGCATATCAACCATATGGGGGTCTAGTACTAATGTCTCACCCTCCTCCTCTTCATTAAACGCTCCGCCTCCGGCACTTGCATAGATATCTCTAAAGTATCTGATATTGGCATACTTGCCGGTCTCCTCTTCCAGAGATTTAGTCGCTTGATCATAAAAGAGCCAATTGATCGATATCTTTCTCTTTGCACAAAACTCTATGATCTCTTCATAGGGGAGTTTGCCTCTCTTTTTCATCGTTGCAAATGTAAGCTGGTTGATCCCCAGCGCCTCCGCCACATCTTTGTCAAAAACCCTCTCTCTATTTTGCTCCTGAGAGATGATCTCCTTGATCTTTGTGAGCACAGAACTAAAGTCCATTCAAAACCACCAAAAAAATATTTCATATTGAAATATTACTAGGATTTTTCTTACAATTTTATTACAATAGAACCAAATAAACTCAAAAGGAGTAAAAAATGAAATGGTTTATCGTAGAGACAATCGAGTTGATAGATAGATTTTTAACAGAGCTTGAAAAGAGCGTTTTGAAGATCAATCGTTTAGTACTCTAGGAGAGGGATACCCCTCTCCTCACTCATGCGCAGCTCTACTAGTAGAGTCCATATTTGTTATCTTTTCTTTTATAAAGAACTCTTAATTTCCCATCCATATCGTTGAAGATAAAGAACTGTTTATTGGAAGATTTTAGCATCTCAAGTGCCTCTTCTATCGTTAAAGGTTTATAGATATCAAGCTCCATAGGGACAATCTCATCAAAATCCTCTTCCAAACTCTCATCTATATCTTCAGGCTCTAATAAATTGAGATTTTCAACATCGGTCAACTTCGTCACTCTATGTGTAACCTCTTTATCGTGATGTCTTCTGAGTACCTTTTGTGCTCTATCTGTTGCCATATCGATAGCGGCATAGAGATCTTTATCTACCTGCTTGATCACGATGGTCTTTTTTTGTGGAAGATTGATAGTAAACTCTACACTAAAGCCTTTTTTACCTTTTTTTTCATCCGCACTTACAACCGCTCTAACCGATATGATATCTAGATGATACTTTTTTAGTGATTCGATGGATCTTTCTAAATGCTCTTTGATGCTATCAGTCATATCCATTGCTCTTGCTACTACACTTACATTCATGATTGTCTCCTTAGAAAGATTTAGGATAAATCCTACAAGATAATTATATCAAAAAGTAAAAAATATAGAGTTAACTTCATAGGATAAAAAAATATGCAAGAAAAGTTTATGGTTTTTGGATCGTTCTTCTTGTGAGGACTATATCCTCTGTTGCACCGGTATTATTTTTATCCACTGAGACTACCGTATCTATGATAACAGTTAAATTTGACTCCCTCGTAGAGATATTATCCTCCAATACACTATTACAGTTATTGGGTGCCACTCCGGCATAGATATAGTATATGGTAAGATTCATCTCGTGCGTTGGTTTATCTTGATTTGGATAGGTGATATTGATATGCTCTACACAACTTTGACTATTATCATGTCCCGATATCGCCAGCATTGCATACTCTGTTGCACTCTTGAGCAAGAGTTCCGCTTGCGCCTTGAGATAGATATCACTTGTTGTTTTAACCGATGAAGTCGTGAGCTTCGTCATGGCTAGCATCAAAAATGAGACTGTCACAACGATAATAATAGCCGTTAATAATCCAAATCCTCTTCTCATTAGTATAACACCTTCTCTTTACAAAATCCTAGTTTAGTACCGGTTATATTTCCATCATTGAGACAAAGTTTTATCCTGATATTATCTAGAAATGCCCTCACCCTAAAAGAGCTCACATGCTCAGCTAAGACAACTTTTTGTGCATCTCTAAATGTGTCGCCATACCAAGGTTGATAGTTGTAGTATAGTACTAACTTAAAGTCGTGATCATTCCCTCCTGTTCTATCCGGAGCGATAGCATAGGCACTCCAAGTCAAATAGTACTGTTCACACACATCTTTTGGGGTGTTACTCTGATCTAAGAGTTGATTTCCGACACTTGCTATACCATTTATAGAAACAATATCCAATATATCTTCACTCCCCGCTCTCTTTTCGACAACGAGTGTATTATCGGTATCATTTGGGTAAGCCGTTCTATTGATATCCCAACCCCATTTTGATCTATTAGCATCTAACAAAGTGGCACCGCATTTAAAGACAAGTGCGGGTCTTCTCAAATTTGGATCATCTAAACTGACCGTACCGTCCGATAGCGCCTCCATCACGGAAGAGGCGTAACTTAGTTTAGATCCCGGTGTCTTAAATGAACTTCTTGTTGTATCAGGAGAGTCAACATCTATCAGTCCACTCCATCCGGGTTTGTTGATGATATCATTGTCACTCGGATCACCCATAAAACTCTCATAGTCTCTACCAAGCCACTCTATCATATCGGGATCTATACTTGAGAGGTTTTCATCGATTAAAAATTTATATTTAAAGGCATTTGGTCCTAGACTATGCACATTTCTCGCTATCATGCTTTTAGGTATTGCGTTTCTCAACCGTTTGACTATCTGATCTAGTACGATATCACTCTCTTTCTCAAGATCATTGGTGATTTTTGCATGAATATTTCCCTTAAATACCTGTGAGATCACATCACTTCCTATCATCGATACGATACCGAGTATCACGATTACCATCACCATCTCAACAAGTGTAAATGCTACTCTTCTCATCTCTCTCCTCTTTTCTACGGCTTCCAATTGGAATATAGAGATAGCAAATTGCTACCGATATTACAACTAAAACTTCTAAGCGTAAAGTTTTGATCCATAAAATCGCTATGAACCGTCAACACTACCATTTTGATGTTGGTGCTTTGATTTGCATTTTTTGTTTTATGCGTTGTATCAAAACTAAAAGTTATATTTGAGTCAGAATAGTTCACACTATCATTGACATAATAGATATCACTCTTCATGAGAAGATTATCACTAATATAGTCGGTATCATTGGTATCTAACCCATTATCGCTGATGATCGTAATAGAGCTTGTTTGATTATCAAAATCATCGATATCGTCAGGTTCATTACTATTAGGATCAAAATCAACAGCAAATGTCGCCAATAATTGATTTGGTGCAAAATGCCTTTTTCTATCATGATCCGGTTCCCCTCTTCTCCTATTTAATCTAGAACCAGAGCCATTTGTTATACAATCTAACTCATCATCACCATTTATTACATCTAAAATATAGCTTCCTTTCAAGCTACCGTTATCATATTCGGGTGAATTTTGATCCCACGGATAGGAGAGTATATTTCCAAGCTTTGTTCTCGCTGCAAGTAGAGACTCTTGTACTAAAGTATAGGCATTGCTCTTCACACTCTCTCCTAGCAGTGTAGGAATAGTAATGAGAGTGATAGCAATAATCACTATCGCAAAAACAAGCTCTATTAAACTAAATCCTCTTCTCAAATCAACCTACCTTAAAATCATTTAATCTAAAAATTTAGCTATAAAATAGAAAATCTCTTTAGATACAAAATATTTTCTATTCATCTGTTTATTAATATCGACACTTTTTAAAATATTTGAAGTTATTTTTTATGGATAGGCTCTATGATACAAAAGAGGCTAAAGGATAGAGACTATTTTACTCATTTCTGAGCGTCGCTAAGATATCTATATTTGTCGCTCTCTTTGCAGGATAGTAAGAGGAGATAAAAACGATCACAAAGCCACCTATAACGATGGAGATAAAATCACTACTACTAAGATCTAACGGCAACTTACTTGTACCGTATACATCCGCCGGCAGCGTAACGATATCAAAATGACCCAACAGATAGATACCAAGAAGTCCCAAAAATATTCCAAATACTATCCCCGCACCTCCGATGGTAAATCCGAGCCTAAAAAATGTCCGCTTGATCTCCTCTCTTGTTGCCCCAAGTGATAAGAGTAGCGCTATCTCTCTTCTTCTATTCATCACCGTCATCAAGAGTGAAGAGATGATATTAAGTGACGCAACAAGGATGATAAGCATCAGTACGATAAAAAGCGCTCTCTTCTCCATAGCCATCGCGGAAAAGAGATTTTTGTTCTGCTCCCACCATCCCACTGCACCAAAATGGGGTGCAAGAAAGGCTTTTAGCTTTTTGATATCCTCATGCGGGTTGGGGGATTTGACATGTATCCCGTCATACACCCCCTCCTCTCCCCTCAAAACTTTGGTCAATGCATACAACGAGGTGTAGACATAGGCGTTATCATAAGCTTGCATACCGCTCTCAAAACTACCGACATATCGAAACCTCTTCATAACGGGTAGTGAACTAAAACCGCCCGGCTCCATCTTGGTAAAAATAAATGTCACTTTATCCCCTTCACTAAGTCCCACTTTATAGGCTAACCCTTTTCCGAGAATCGCTTCAAACTTTTTGGAGATACTCTTATCTTGCAGAGCCTTTTTGATGATCTTATTAACCCTTATCTCTCTATCAAAATCGACTCCAAATATGACTCCCCCCTCCATCAACTCACCGTTTTTGATAATCACCTGTGTATCAAGATATGGACTGAAGTTGAAGTTTGGAAACTTCTTCTCAAGTGCTTTTAGATCCCACTTATCAAGCCTTCTATCGAAACTCACTGGCAAGATCGTAATAGGATAGCTCATCGTCGAGATCTTATCTTTAAACTCTTTTGCGGTACCGTTCATGATCGCCATAGCGATGATAAGTACCATGATACCGATAGAGACTCCAAGAAATGCCAAGATAGCACTGATGGAGATAAAGGGTTGAGATCTATCAAATCTCAGATATCTTCTAACAAGATAGGAAACTAAACTTTTTCTCATCAACTATCTATCTGTTTTCTGCCAAAAGTCCTTTCTTAGGACCGCTTTTGCCGCAACAGTTTTTATACTTTTTACCGCTACCGCAAGGGCATGGGTCATTTCTTGCCACCTTTTTCTCAACTGTGTCAGCAGGATTTAGCACACTCTCATGCTCCTCAACGATACCTTCAATCGCCTCCTCTTGCATCTGCTCGAGCATCTTCATCAATGCCTCTTCTCTCTCCTCTTCATCTCTATCATCTCTTAGCTCTATTTGATGAAGCATTTTGATACTCTCGCCTTTTATTCTATTGATAAGATCAACAAAGAGTTCATAACTCTCTCTTTTATACTCTGTGAGCGGATCTTTTTGATTATAGCCTCTAAGTCCGATACCGGTTTTTAAAATATCCATCTGATAGAGATGTTCTCTCCACTCTTTATCTACGATTTGCAGATAGATCTCTCTCTCGATTAGCTCCTTATGCTCAGGAGTGGTGATGCTCATCTTCTCTTCATACTCTCTTTTTAACTTATCTAAAAGATACTCAAATATCTCATTGGCATCTTTACCCTCAAACTCCTCTTTGGTAGCGCTATGGTTGAGATCCTCTTTCAGTTTTATCACTAGTTTGTCCAGATCATACTCTTCGCTTGGAAGCGCTTCGATGATATTACAACTCTCAAGTAACATATGCAGATAGTCGGCTCTATTGCTATCAATCTTTTGACTGATATCAAAGTTTTCATCAAGCAAATCATCTCTATAGCTGTAAACTACCTTTCTCTGCTCATTGGCTATATCATCATACTCCAAGATATGCTTTCTTGACTCATAGTGGAGATTTTCCACCTTCTTTTGAGCATTCTCAACCGCTCTTGTCACCATCTTCGACTCTATATGCTCACCCTCCTCTATACCAAGCCTCTCCATGATAGCTTTAATCTTATCGCTTCCAAATATTCGCAAAAGATTATCTTCAAGACTGAGGTAGAATTGGCTCACACCGGGATCTCCCTGCCTTCCGGCACGACCTCTTAGCTGATTGTCGATCCTTCTACTCTCATGCCTCTCGGTTCCTATGATATAAAGTCCCCCAAGTTCTCTCACCTCATCATCGATCTTGATATCAACTCCCCTACCCGCCATATTGGTAGCAACCGTAACGGCACCTTTAGCACCGGCATTTGCGATAACTTGAGCCTCTTGCTCATGGTTTTTGGCATTTAGTACTGAGTGTGGTATCTTCTCTTTTTTCAGTAAGCCGTGGAGTTTCTCGCTCTTTTCGATTGATGCAGTACCTATTAGTACCGGTTGTCCTTTCTTATGTAGCTCTTTCACCTTTCTGATAACCGCATCAAACTTCTCTTTCTCACTCTTATAGATAAGATCATTTTTATCCTCTCTTTTGACAGGGATATTTGTCGGGATCGAGATCACATCGAGTCCATAGATTTGAGCAAACTCCGTCGCCTCTGTTTGAGCGGTACCGGTCATTCCGGCTAACTTATCATACATCCTAAAGTAGTTTTGAAATGTGATATCCGCAAGCGTTTGGCTCTCTTCCTGGATCATCACCCCCTCTTTGGCTTCAAGCGCTTGGTGCAATCCTTCACTATATCTTCTACCTTCGCTTAACCTTCCCGTAAACTCATCGATGATGACTACCTCACCATCCTTTACCACATAATCAACATCTTTTGCAAAGAGATAGTTGGCTTTTAGCGCTTGCTCCATATGGTGAGCCAGTATCGCATTTTCAGGGCTATAGAGATTTTCAACACCAAAGCCTTTCTCAGCCTTCTCTATACCGCTTTCGGTCATATAGACACTTTTGTTCTTCTCATCAACGACAAAATCCCCACTCTCCACTTTGGGTTGCCCCTTCTCATCATACTCCTCAACCTTTTTAAGCGTGAGGGCTATCTCGTTTGCCTTTTTATAGTGCTCGAGATTTCTATTTGTCGGACCGGAGATGATCAGCGGTGTTCTTGCCTCATCAATCAAGATACTATCAACCTCATCTACGATAACATAGTTGTGCCCTCTCTGTACTTTGTCTTTGAGAGAGTATTTCATATTATCTCGCAGATAGTCAAATCCAAACTCATTATTTGTACCGTAGGTGATATCCGCATCATACTGCGCTTTTCGCTCAGCATCATCTTGGATATCGTTAACGATAATACCGACACTATAACCCAAAAATTTATAGATCTCTCCCATCTCTGTGGCATCTCTTTTGGCTAAGTAATCATTGACCGTAACAAGATGCACACCTTTACCTGTCATCGCGTTTAGTACGATAGGAAGTGTTGCGACAAGAGTTTTACCCTCACCCGTCTTCATCTCGGCAATGTTTCCCTCATGAAGCACCATGCCGCCTATCATCTGCACATCAAAGTGTCTCATTCCAAGTACCCTTTTGGATACTTCTCTGGTAATGGCAAAGGAGTCATAAAGCACATCATCAAGCGTTCTTTCGCCTGATTTTACAGACTCTTTAAGTGCATTGAAGGCTTGTTTCAATGCTTCGTCGCTCATCTTTTTGTATTTATCTTCAAGAGCGTTGATTATCTCTACTCTCTTTTGATAAGATTTGACCAATCTATCATTTTTCGTACCGAAAATTTTTGCCGCTATCGAGGATATCATATCCCTCATCCTTAGTGTTGGTTTTGGAGCAACTTTAAGCTACCCTCTGTTTTATAAAGTAATAATATCTACTAATATTTTCCATTTTAACAAACATTTAATTTTGATTTGCTAAAGTCTATATGCTTATGCTATAGTGTAAACTATATCGACATTATACAGTAGGAATTTACATGAAGATGAAACTATTTTTAACAACTGCCATTTTAGTTGCAAACTTTGCATACGCAAAAGCGTTTTACATCAAATCTATTCAATCTAATTTCAAACAAACTATCATCAATGAAAAAAACTCCAAAATCGTCTATCAAGGCAAGATGTCAGCCCTAGCAGATAAAAACCTTGCACTCTGGGAGTACACCTCTCCGATACACAAAAAGATCTATTATGAAGGTGACGGTAAAGTTGTGATATTTGAACCGGAGCTTGAGCAGGTGATATTTGCCAAACTTGGTAAAGTACCAAATGTACTCAAGCTTATCTCTTCAGCTAAAGAGATAGCTCCAAACAGGCTCAAAACAAAGTTTAACGGCATTACCTACTATATCAATCTCAATGGAGATAAAATCTCCTCTATCAGCTATACCGATGAGATGAAAAATAGAGTTACGATCGAGTTTTTAAACGAGAGAGTCAATACAAATATCAATAAAAATATATTTGCCTATATCATACCAAAGGGGTATGATATCTTAGAGCAAAATTAACCGTGTCTCCAAGTTCTAACCGGTCCCACATCTACATGGACAAAGTTAGATCTTGGATAATATCCTACTCCCCCTCTTTTCATACCTATCGCCACATCTCGAAGTCTTCTTAAAGAGACATTTGGCACATAGATATCCACCGCTTTTCCTTTAATATGGTAACTATTTTTTGCAACCCCTTCACTGCGCTTTCTCAACATCTCATTCGTTCTTTTAGACCTATAACCTGAGAGTATGTTAAATTGTATATCATATCCTAAATGTTGTTTGATATCATAAAGCAGGTTGATAAGCTTTACATCTATTCTTGTCATCTCATGTGCATGAAAATCAACAAACGCCTTATTGATCTCAAAAAGTCCACTCAGTTTATAGTAGTTTCTCTCAAAAAAGGGCGCATAAAACATCTTTTTGAGATGTACATTATAGAGCTTCAAAACCTTTCTTTCACCGCTAAACGCTAAAATCTCCTGTGGCGTCAATGCGACCGTAGATGTGATAATCGCAGACTTTTTAAGAAAACTCCTCCTCGAAATTTCAACACTTTTTGCTTTGGTAATTAAATCCAAATCAACTCTCCTACAATCCTATATATAACTTACTCTATTTAAAACTAACGAATCGAATTATATCAAATTTAGATAAATTGCAAAATAATTCTCTTTAATTAATCTATAAGTTCAAGTTGAATTTTATCATATCCGTAGATATCCCCTCTAAAGTTCATCACACCGTCTCTGACAAATGCGGTAATATATCTTATATGAACAGGGATAGGATAATCCAACTTAAATGACTCATTTTTTCCGCTTTTTTTCGCTCTCTCAACCTCTCTGGCATCGGTAGTCGCATAGTTGTTGACGACATATTCCAGCAACTTATTCGGTCGAGACAATCGAATACAACCGTGACTATATGCTCTCACCCTTCTTTTAAAATATTGCCGATCCGGAGTATCGTGCATATATACCGCATGTTTATTTGGGAACATAAACTTCACAAACCCCAAAGGATTTCCTCTCCCCGGCAACCTTACAAAGTTATAAGGAATAGAACTGTTTTCATCATATTGATACCAATCCACATCAAAACTATCTACCTCTTTTTTTTCATTCCATCCATAATACATTTTAAATTTTCTAGAGGCTAGATAGTCCGGATCGTCCTGGAGTTTTGGCAACATCTCTTTTTTCACGATAGATTGAGGAACATTCCAGTATGGATTTAACTCAAAATAGGTAAAGTTTGCACTAAATATCGGTGTAGGATTTTTTCTTCTACCCACAACCACCTTCATCTTCATCACCTCTTGCCCATCTCGATAAAAGTGCATCATAAATTCAGGTATATTGACAAATATATACTCCCCGTTGTATGAAGTGATATCGGCTCTTAAGCGAGAGATATTGAGACGAATAAGATTTAACCGACTTTGAACCGTAATGTTTAGAGATCTTCTTGTCTCATTCGTAAGTATACCTGATGGCCAAAGACCGACTCTTTTTTGATAGCGTTTCAATGCATTGGAGAGTGACTTTGTCATCTTGATACCGTGAAAATCATACTCATCAAAATCACCGGTAGCCAACAATCTCTTTGCCAAAAGCGGCACTCTTAATTTATCAACTGAGCCAACTCTAAGCTTTCTACCTCTTGGTATCGGCTCCCAACCACCTTGAAGCTCGATATCTTTATATCGTTGATACTGCTCTTTAAGCGCATTGATCATATCGTTTGATGGAGAGAGTCTAAAAAGCTCCTCTTGAAATTTTGATGAGTTTTCTAAGCTCTGCAAAAAGGAGGCATAATCCATACCCTTTAACGGTAAATCCCACTTGTAGTTTATCTGCTCCTCTTGTCTCTTTCTCGCTAATATCTCTTTAAATCGAGTAAAATCGATCTCGCCCTCATAAAGATCTCTAGCCATAAGGAAAAAGGCATCGCTCAATAAAAGATCCAACTTAACCACCAAGAGATTTCTATCTCTATTGGAGAGATCTCCCCCTCTTTTTATCTGACTTAAAACCGCCGCAATCTCATCTAAATGGTACTTCTCACTCTCAAGCGCCTCAGTCGGAGCCTTTTTAATCGCATCTATCATCTCAAAAAGATTTGGATTTATATCGAAGTTACTACTTATCCAAAATGTCTCATAATCCCTTTTGGAGTAGAATCGTTTTAGGAGATATCTAAGTTTTATCCCATTTACATTATATTCACCATAGTTTACACCCTCTAAAATCCCTTTGAGATAACTCTTTTTGGTTTCAGGCGCATTTTGTATATTGCTTAAATTACTCACCCAATCTTTTGCGTTAGTACTATCGATATTAGTACTATTATTTATGGGGTGAGAAACTGATGGCTTTGCCACCGGTGAGTCTATAATCGTCGCTTTTCTCAATCTCTTTGGTATAGATTTAGGCACATTAGGAGCAGGCGTACCTAATCGTTCACTTTTACACTTCTCCTGAAGCCGTCTAGGTACCCTTTCTCTATCATTGGTATTATTTATGGTTAATCCCGTAGAGATCTCACCATCAACATCAATCGTCGTTGCAGTTAAGGATGATGTAAGTATTACACTAAAAACTAAAATCTTTTTCATCTTTTCCTTACAAACCTAAAATAATATAAATATACTAATCTTTTAAACTAAATAGTTGCTGAAAAGTTACTATCCCCACACATTTTTAGTGCCAACCCCTCTCTTACACCGTCATCAATGACAACTATCTCATCAAATCCCGCCATTTGAACAATCTTTAGTACTAACTCTACTCCGGCTATAATCAGATCCTCTCTACCGACTCCAACCCAACGCTTTCTCTCCTCTACATCCATCTCTAAAAGCCTCTTTAAAACTTCACGCATCTCTGCTATCGAAACTATTTTCCCATTTACTTTTTTATAATCATATTTACGATACTCAATCCCCTCCATAAATGAAGCTATCGTTGTCGGCGTACCGGAGTTTCCTACAAATATGAAAGCTCTTTTGGACAAATGTTCTAAAAACTCTTTTATAGGAGTTAAGATCATATCTATCTCATCAATACCCATCTCAACAGCCGTAACGATCCCTATATCAAAACTTTTAGAGATCACACCGTTTTCATCCTTATAGATAAGCTCCGTTGAACCACCTCCTAGATCCATCACCAACATTGAGTCCGATCTTATACCAAGTTTTTTCAGTCTAAACTCCACCGCCCTTAAAGAGAACTCACTCTCCTCTTTTGGACTTATGAGATCAAATTTAACACCCGTTCTCTCTTCTATCTCCTTTAGTACTAACTCCCCATTTTGCGCCAATCTAAACGCAGCTGTTGCTACACCTCTGACTCTATTGTGCTCAAAATCAAAAATCTCTCTAGCCTCATCGATAGCTTCTACTATCCTATCAACCGTTTTAGTACTAATCAATCCACTCTTTGTAACACCTTCGGCACTCTTTACAATCTTCTCAAACTCTTTTACTCTATGACCGCTTTTACAGTCAAACTCTACAACTCTGAGGGTATTTGAACCTAAATCACAAGCTATCATGTTATAATCCTGTCATAAATATATGACACATTATATTCAAAAAAGGTTACCAAAATGATACTTGGTGTAAATATCGATCATATCGCAGTACTAAGAGAGGCAAGAGCCATCAATGACCCAGATCCGCTGCAAGCACTAGGCATCGTTGCAAGAGCGGGAGCAGATCAGATCACTATCCATCTAAGAGAGGATAGACGACATATCCATGATGATGATGCCAAAAAGATCATCGACTCTTCACCCCTGCCGGTCAATTTGGAGTGCTCCGTAAATCCGGATATCATCGAGATAGTCGCAGGTCTAAAACCTCATCGTGCCACAATAGTACCGGAAAATAGGCAAGAGGTAACAACCGAAGGTGGACTGGATATCAATGAACCCAACTTCTCAAATATCGATAAAGCAACCCACTATCTCAAGGCAAGAGAGATAGAGATTTCACTCTTTATCGATCCGACGGTAGAAGCAGTAAGAGCAGCCAAAACGATAGGTGCCACATGGGTGGAGTTTCACACCGGAAGATATGCCAATATCTATGCGATGCTCTATAGCAACCTACCCAAAACACACCACTCTATAGAAGAGTTTGAGATGGAGAGGAGCAAACTCCAGAAGTTGCTGTATAGAGAGGTAGAGAGGATAAAGAGGGCATGTGAAGAGGCTGTGGAGTTTGGACTGAAGGTCGCCGCCGGACATGGGCTCAACTACCAAAATGTAAAAACGATCGCCGCTATTCCTCAAATCGAAGAGTTAAATATCGGTCAAAGCATCATCGCAAGAAGCGTCTTTACTGGGCTTGAGAGTGCGGTAAGAGAGATGGTTGCATTGGTGAATCGATGAAAAAAGTAGCAATCAGTGTCGGTGATCTAAACGGAGTCGGCATAGAGATAGCACTAAAAGCTCATAAAGAGATAACAGAGTTTGCATCACCGATATATCTCATAAATCAAGAGATGTTAGAGAGAATATCAAAACTTCTCAATCTAGAGATACCTACAAACTTTCGTACTAAAGATGTCGGAGAAGCGTTTGATATAACACCATCAGTTAGTACTAAAGAGAGCGGAATGGCTTCATACCTCTCATTTTTAGAGGCAGTTGATATGGCAAAAAGAGGCAAAGTCGATGCGATAGTGACACTTCCCATCAACAAAGAGGCTTGGGCAAAAGCCGCTATCCCATATAAAGGGCATACCGATATGCTTGATGCCATTTTTAAAAAGAGTGATGCGATTATGATGATCGGCTCCCCCAAATTATATGCCGCTCTATTTACACACCATATACCTCTAAAAAATGTAGCGACTTCAATAAAAAAAGAGTCTTTGTGTAACTTTCTTATTTCGCTTTACAATAGTATCCAACCAAAAGAGATAGCCGTCTTAGGGCTAAATCCTCACGCCGGAGACGGCGGGGTGCTGGGAGATGAGGAGCGTATCATACAAGAGGCGATAGATGAGGCGAATAGAACTCTAAATAAGGAGATTTTTATAGGACCGTTAGTACCGGATACCGCTTTTACACCGGCTATGAGAGAGAGATTTAACTACTTTGTAGCGATGTACCATGACCAAGGTTTGATCCCTGTAAAAACACTCTACTTTGATGAGAGTATCAATGTAACCCTAAATCTACCTATCATTAGAACATCGGTAGATCACGGAACCGCTTATGATATAGCATACAAAAACAAAAATCCATCAACACAAAGCTACATCAATGCCGTAAAGGAAGCCGTTAGACTCTCTTCACTAAAGAGAAAAAATGTAACAGACTCGATAAAGGGTTTTTCGACTTAGCTAGGGCTAAGTCTGTAAAGTGCGCTTTGTCTAGAACAAAGCTAGTAATGTTATGAGTATCTAGGGTTTTTAGAGGTGCCCTAAATAAAATATGAAATAATAAAGATAAGTAAATCTACTAACAAAACTCTAACAATAATAGGATATAATCTCTGCTTTATTTTAATATAAAAGGAACTTTTATGAAAAGAAGATTACCTTGGTGGATGGGTGGCATATTGATGTCACTGCTGCTACTCTTTACCTTCTCCGTTTTTGGAGCAAATAGACCCATAGGAGCATCAACCTATGTACCCTACTATGCGGGAATCCTCTTTAACATGGATCCCCAAAAATATCCTTACCTTCAAGAGATCAAAAACCCTGGTGCCTGGGAAGGTGTGATGCTTTTAGGTGCCTTAGTGGGAGGCTTTTTCACTTCTATCTTCATTACAAAAAGCTTTCGCTTTTCCGTGATGCCGACTGCTTGGAAAGAGTATAAAAATAGTTCAGTGCTATCAAGACTTATCTGGAGTTTTGTATCGGGCTTCTTTTTGATACTAGGAGCAAGAATAGCAGGTGGTTGTACCTCAGGACACTTTCTATCCGGCATGAGTCAAGGTGCATTTTCGAGTATGATTTTTGGAGGGGTTGTACTTATCACCCTTTTGGTAACCGGTAAAATATTTTATAGGAGAAAATAGTGGGATTTTTTGAGTATATCGACTTAGTACTAAAAAAGAGTGAAGAGATGTTTCAAACCGTGGCAACTCAAGGGCATGGTTCAGTTTGGTTGGTCTTTTCGATAGGTATCGCTTTTGGTGCCATTATCCAGTATAGTAGGGTGGATAAATTTGAAAAGATAGCCGGATTTGCCATGGGCAAAGATACGATTATTCCAAAGATGCTCTTTTTTGCGATAGGATTAACGGCAATATTTTTATATTTTGAGATAAAGTTCGGTTACGCTAGCTATCATATTAAGCCGCTAAAATGGGGGGGATTGATCATTGGTGGAATTATATTTGGCATCTCTATGGCGATACTGGGTAAGTGCCCCGGAACCGGACCGATCTCGATCGCGGAAGGAAGGATAGATGTTTTGGTCGGTGCGATCGGAGGACTATTTGGCGGCTATGTATTTACAAAATATTATGATAGCTTCTTTAAGCCTCTTATGGGGGAGAGTCACGGCAAAGGTAAACTGATCGACATTGCCGGTGAGTATCAAACACTAGCTATACTAGGCTTTGGCATCGCTTTGATAGTGATAGCATTTGCCATACCCAAAAAAGAGCTTTATGATAAGGCTGATCTTAGTAAGCTAAATGATGAGGAGAGACCTGACAAGATCTAAATTTTTAGATCATCCTCATCTAAAAATCTCTCCCATGTAGCATCTTCATCGACATCATAAAACCCCTCTAAGATCTCAAGCGGTTTGAAATTTGTCTTATACTCAAACGCCTTACACCCATCTACCCAATATCCTAGATAGATCCACCTAAGATTCATCGCTCTTGCGATCTTGATCTGATATAAAAGGGAAAATATCCCAAGAGAAAGCCTCTGGTAATCTGGATCATAAAAAAAGTAGATAGAGCTGATTCCATCCTCAAGCAGATCGATCAAATCAACGCCAACCAATTTTCCGTCCACAAAGTATAAAACCTCTTTTCCAAAGTCTTCATGCCCATCCACAAAGTTTTCTACATACTCATGATAGGTGATACTCTTTTTACCCCAACCATCCTTGCCTGACTTAAAGTCGTGATACTTTTTATAGAGGCTGAGATGTGCTGATGTTACGGTCGGTTTTTGGATGACAATAGATGTGTCTTTATTTCTCTTTATCGCCTTTTTTTGACTTCTTGAGAGTTGAAAGTTTTCGACATCTATTCTGAGACTTTTACACTCATTACAACCTTGGCAAGTCGGATAGAAGTAGTATCTCCCAAATCTTCGCCAACCTCGCTGCATCACAGCCGAACTAAACTCTTTTGAGGGCTCATGTACATACTTATAGCGCATACGCACCATTTTACCCGGAAGATATGCACACTCATAATCAAGTACACTAAAGTCGGTCGATTTTGGATAGAGCTCTTTTTTCCTATTCATGGATATATTTTAGCAATATTTTTTTAGGATTAAGCTCTATTATTCCTATGAATGATGTGAAAACTACTTACTTTACATAGACTTTATCATTGATCGAGACGAGTTCATAGAGCTGTTTGACATCCCTATTGTACATCCTTATACATCCGTGTGATGCCGCTTTACCGATAGATCTTGGATTGTTAGTACCGTGTATTCGATATGCCGTATCTCCCAGATAGAGAGCCCTAGCCCCAAGAGGATTCTCTCTTCCTCCTTTGACAACTTCCGGCAAATCAGGATTCTCCTCTAAAATTCTTTTTGTCGGTCTCCACTCCGGCCACTTTGCTTTTTTAGTGATTCTAAATATCCCGTAAAATCTATCTTTTCTCTTTTTTGCAACCGCTATCGGAAACTCATACGCTAGATCATCACCTAGAATATAATACAACCTTCTCTTACTCTGATCAACAACGATACTGCCCGGCTCTTTATCCGTAGGATAGTAGATCGCTTCTCTATCGATACCCCACTCACTAGCATCAAGATTTAAACTGACGATTGAAAAAAGTAGAAAAAATAAAGAGAAGATAGATTTCATGTAAAAGCCCTCCATATTTCTATATTGATGAAATATCGGAGAGTTTAAATTTTTTTTTATAACCTCTTTACCTAAATAAGCTCTTTTTTCGACTTTCAAGTAAATTGACAAAATCCTCAATCATAAAATACTCCACCCTAAGTGGTGTTTCAACCCACTCTATATCCTTTGTCCAATACCCCGGAGCATCAGGAAAGCCCCTCACTGAAGCGGTATAGCTGATCTCCACTATCTTATAGGTATTCCCGTCTAAAACAAAATCAAATGCAATAGATTGGGCTTGGAGTTTTTGAGTAACATCAAATGCTATTTTAACACACTCTTTACCCTTTTCACCGATATTCCAACTCATATTACCGCTTCCGCTTGCTCTAAAATCATCCTCTCTCACAAACCTCTTCTTCGTCGTTGCTCTATCACCGATCACAAAAACTCTGATATCATGATCACACCCCTCTATAAAATCTTGCGCATAGAGATAGTTCTTTTGTACAGGAAGCTTTGAAGCTTGTTTATGAGGCACTATGATCCTTGCCACTCCTCTGCCTATATCGATAAATTTTTTAAGCGTCTTATCTCGTTTAAAGTGCCAAATCCGCTCTTTTAAAATCGCTACTCTATCTACCGCTTCAAACCCTTTTCCAAAAGCCTTTTTGACATAACTTTTCGCCTCCTCTTTAGAGTAGATCAGTTTTACATTGTATGCCCCCGCTCCCCCTCGCAATTTAAATACCTTTGGGAAAGTAGTACGCTCTATCCACTCTAAAGCTCTCTCCTCCTCATAGAAGGCATAACTTTTTACCATCGGCGCATCGATAGCCTCTAGGAGATATTTTTGCCCAAGCTTATCATCAAAGTGCCAAGAAGTCTTTAAGTTTGGATAGACTGGGTAGTCTATCAAATCGAGAGAGGCTATGAGCTGCCTAGCAAAAAGTTGCGCACGATAATCTAAATGCAACCAGTGCCACATAAGCCCATCACAATCTTTTAACTGATCGATAATATCATTATCATAACAATTCACTATCTTGTACTCTATACCGTGCTTATCACAATATTCCACCCATTTTGGCGAGTATGAATCCTCTTCATTATGATGATGTATCGCCAATCTTATACTACCCATTGTATGCCTTTGAT
>JALWLO010000097.1:0-454 GCA_027084135.1 Campylobacterales bacterium
GTCGGTTTATAACCGGTGGTACTTTGGTTGTCACTATCGATGAGTACGATACTGTTTTGATCAATTGCATTAGTACTAGTGATCAGAAGATAGAGATACTCATCATCGGTTGCCACTTTGAGTGTGGTATCTCCTGAAGTTGCCGATGCATCTATATCGCTCCAGTCATTTGGGTTTGCGTCGATGGTGAGTTTACTACCGTTTACTCTGGAGCTTTTTATGTTGAAACCGGACTCAGTTTTAAGCAGAGCAAGTGCGTCACTACCATCTCTTTTTAACATCTCAAATGACTCTTTTGGATCGATGTGAGGCTCTTTGCTTTGGTTGTTTTTATCATCCCTGATATCTTGACAACCACTGAGTAGAGCGATAAATGCTACTGATAAAATCACTTTTTTCATATTGATTCCTTCAATATTGATGATCAGTTGGGAAATATATCGACTAAATGTAA
>JALWLO010000097.1:464-12195 GCA_027084135.1 Campylobacterales bacterium
ACTATAAAATCATTAAAGTAAATATATAAATACTTTAAGAATATGCGAGTTGGATGAAATAGATTATTGTTTCAAAGAGGCTAGTCAGAATTATGCACTTTCAATGTATAGCGGTTGAGTTTCTAAAAGTGATTTCCAATGCAATTTTTCCACAATTATTTGTTATACTCTTAATAAATCTAATAGAGGGAGGAGTGGATGAAACTATTGATATCTTTGATCATTTTTGTAAGCTCTTTGGTGGCGTTTGATGGTGGTGAAGTGGGTGAAGCGATACATAATTTTAAGTATGAGACAAACTACTATACAGCGCTCAAAAAGGCGAAAGAGCAAAATAAGATATTGATGATTATGATATTTAAAAAGGGGTGTCCAAACTGCGCTTATATGAAAGATATCGTTTTTGAGAGGGAAAATATCCTCAACTATCTCAATGAAAACTTTGTGAGCGTTTTGCTTGATATCTATCAAACCAACTATCCGAAACAATTTCAGTCAGATCGTGCACCTACATTTTTCTTTATCGATTCGAAAAGCGGGAAAGAGTTGATGCCAAAGCATGTAGGCGGTTGGAGAGATTTTAAATTTATCCAGATACTTCAAGATGTAAAAGCGAAGTATGACAACAACTCAACTGTTGATGCACTCTAGCCGGTTTACCGATTTTTTGATATAGTATGAACCCAAATTTTGCATTAGTCGATACATCATCTGCGTTGATGCACCTTTTAATGCAAAATTTGGGTTGAAGATTTTTCATTGAAGGGAGAGTTATGAAAAAGATAATAGTAGCTTTATTTGCACTACAGTTAGTACTAAGTGCGGATTTTAAAAGTATCAGTCCTGATGAACTGATCAAACTACAAAAGAGCGGAGCACCGGTTATAGATATCAGAACTCCGGGAGAGTGGAGAGAGACAGGTGTAGTACCGGGAAGTCATAAGCTTATGTTTTTTGATGAGAGAGGAAGATATGATCTTGATAGATGGATGAGTCAATTTCAACAAATCGTTAAAGATCCAAATCAACCCTTTGTGCTTGTCTGCAGAACGGCAAGCAGAACTAAAGTGGTAGGTAACTTTTTATCTAAACAAGCCGGATACAAAAAGGTAAGAGAGCTTGCCGGCGGTATTACGAAGTGGATAAGAAGCGGTAAAAAGGTAGAAAAATAGAGTTATTTTGTATGATGTCCCAATGTACAAAGTGTTTGTGCATTTGAGGCATCTATACGCAACAAATCATCTTCAGTAATGTCATGATAAGTGTGCGATTTTTGAATAAAGTAAACCGCAACTCCTAAAGCTTCTAATTTCAAATATGTTTGATATCCCAGTGCTTTGAGGTAGACGCTATCAATCTTTATTGTTTTAAAATATTCAAAAAACTCGTGTGATTTAGATCTTTTGAGAGGATTTTTTTGGATATGAATCTCTTTGCCTTTTACAAAAGCGAAATAGGGTGCTTTGCGAAAACGGTGTGAGATGCTTTCTTGATCTTCGTCTAAAGCTATGAGTATCATATTTACCTACTTTTCTTTTCTAAGCTAGTACTAAAAAGATAGCGTTTAAACCCAAGGTTTGGGCTAAACTCTACCTTTTAGTTTTTCGAGTCTCTCTATCCTATCTTGAGTGGAGGGATGGGTAGAGAAAAGCGAAGCAAATGATATATCCTTTCCGGTAAAAGGATTTACGATAAACATATGTGCACTCTCCGGTGTCGCATCATGCACCATCCCTTGTCTATTGAAGTTTTCAAGTTTTGCCAGTGCGCTTTGTAGCCACTCAGGATGTTTTGTTAGTCGCGCGGCACCCTCATCCGCCATATACTCCCTATTTCTACTAACCGCCATCTGTACGATCGAAGCGGCAAGCGGAGCCAGTATCATCAGTATCATCATCACGATCGGATTTGGTCTATCATTTTCACTACTACCGCCTCCGAAAAACATACCGAAGTTGCTGAGCATCGCTATCGCACCGGCGATAGAAGCGGCGATCGTTCCAACCAGTATGTCATAGTGTTTGACATGGCTCATCTCATGAGCCAGTACCGCTTCAACTTCATGCTCATCCAGAAGCTCTAACAATCCTTCGGTTACTGCGACTGCCGCATGATTTGGGTCTCTACCGGTTGCAAATGCGTTTGGAGTGTGATCCGGTATGATGTAGATTTTTGGCATCGGTGTGCCTGCCCTTTGGCTCAGTCTTCTTACGATCTCATAGAGCCCTTTGGCACTTCTCTCATCAACTTCCACCGCATGGTAGTGCTTTAGTACTAACTGATCCGAATAGAAGTAGCTATAAAAATTCATACCGATCGCCATGATAAAGGCTATGATCATCCCTGTTTTTCCTCCGAGCATGCCGCCGACCCAAACAAAAAGTATCGTTAAAAGTGTTAGTAAAAAGACTGTTTTAATAACTTCCATCTTTCACCCCCTCGCTAAAAAGTATTCCGTCAATTGAGTTTGTTGCGCAAAAGAGTAGATCATCTCGGTCATCGACACTGCCGCTAAATAGAAGTATCTTTGCGTCAAAAAGATACTCATCAGCCCACTTTTGGGCAATAACCGATAGCTCCTTATCACACACGATATATGAGCTTCCAAGTGCGTTTGCATAGAGGATATCCTCCTCTTTTGAGACGATTGTCGCAAATAAAACACCGTTTTTTCTAAGCTCATCACACAGCGTATGTTTATCAGTACTAAAGTCAAATATCACCGTAGCGTTTGAAGGCGTATCTTTGACATCTTCGAAATCCTTTATCTTATAAAAAGCTTCAAACGCTACAAATTTGCTACCTATGATGATCATTACCCTTTGCACTCCTTGCAATATCTCTTATCGCCGATGAGTTTGCTCTCTTTGATGGAGATATATGTTTTGCAACTGCTACACTCTACCATCGTTTCACTATCAGCGCTATCACTCTCTTTATCTTGCATTGTGATTTTACCACCTCGAAAGAAGAAATAGTAAATGAGATAACCAACAACCAAAAAAATCAACAATTTCATCTTCTGCCCTTTATATATAGATAGTTTCTATTCTCCCTTTGGATAATATCATACATATACTCATCCTTTATCTCTTTTAACTCATTTTGGAGGTTTGAGCCCTTAAAGAGAAGAAGCTGTGTCTTTTTATCTATGAGATGAGAAGATAGCGTAAGAAGCTCATCGGTTTTGGTGACAGCCCTTGAAGTGATAAGATCTACATCCTCTATCTCTATATTTTCGACTCTATCGTTTACGATAGTGACATTATCGAGTTCGTAGATAGATTTGATAAGGTGTAAAAAGGCTACCCTTTTTGATAACGGCTCAACCAAGAAAAACTCTATATCTCTTAGCTCTATCGCTAGTACTAATCCAGGAAAACCCGCTCCCGTACCGATATCTACAACCCTTTTTATATCCGAAAAATCGACAAACTTTAAAACTTCAAGAGAGTCTTTTATATGCGCTTTTACTTCATCTTCTGTTTTGGCTCCGGAGAGCCTGTGGGTGTTGTTGTATCTGAGTAGTTCGCTTATATATCTATCATATTTTTGCATGTGTTTTATATGAGGTGTCCCATCTTATTTTTTTTGGTTTCGATATAGCTTTTATTGTGTGGATTTATAGCGATTTTTATAGGAAGTCTCTCTATAATCTCAACACCCTTGATTGACTCTATCTTTTTGGGATTGTTTGTTAGAAGTTTTATCTCTTTGATACCAAAATGTTTTAATATAAACTCTACCATCTCATAACTTCTCTCATCTGAGTTGA
Organism: Campylobacterales bacterium; assembly: GCA_027084135.1. Classification (GTDB taxonomy): domain Bacteria; phylum Campylobacterota; class Campylobacteria; order Campylobacterales; family QNZT01; genus QNZU01. The sequence continues at coordinate 4,240 of JALWLO010000097.1, forward strand.
ACCCTAGCTGATGGTTTGCCTCTACCGTATCAAGTCCCTGATCTTGGAGAGCATAAGCGTTTACCTTGTTAAAGAGTCCGATATTTCGCCCCTCTTGTCTGAGATAGATCACCATACCACCCTCTTTAGCGATCATATTAAGTGCATATTGTAGTTGATCACCACAGTCGCACTTCATACTTCCAAGAGCATCACCCGTCAAACATTCACTATGTACTCGTACAATAATTCCATTTTTTAACGGCTCTTTGAAGATGACAAGATGTTCCTTCTCTCCCTCTTTGAAGGCTTGGATTTTAAACTCTCCAAATGTTGTCGGTAGATTTGCAATTTGCGAAATTTTTATGTCCATAAAACCTTTTCCTATTTTATGATAAGATTAACAAAACAACCCTAATATGCTTTTTAGGTTAAACCCAAATTTTGCACTAAAAGGTGCATCAGATGTGTTGATGCTCGGTATGTAGGGGTGTTGAAGGAAAACGCAGGCATAGCCGGAGGCTATGTCGAGGCTTTACTTCAATCGCCCATGCTGCCGATGATCAATGCAGATGATGTATCGGTTAGTGCAAATTTTGGGTTATGTATAGTATCAAAGAAAAGGGAAATCTATGTTTAAGAGGTTTAGGAGACTAAGATTAAATCACCATTTAAGGGACTTAGTGCGAGAGACAGTTTTAACGAAAAATGACTTTATCTATCCGCTCTTTGTGAGAGAGGGGGAGGGGATAAAAAATGAGATAGCCTCAATGCCCGGAGTCTTTCAGATGAGTATCGATGAGATACTCAAAGAGTGTGAAGCGTTACAGAAACTAGGACTTTACGCCATCATACTCTTTGGGATACCGGAGGTAAAAGATAGTGTGGGAAGTGATGCTTTGAGTGATCACGGTATCATCGCAAAGAGTATTAAAGCGATAAAAGAGAAGTTCCCAGATATGTTTGTGGTGAGTGATCTCTGCTTTTGTGAATTTACAGATCATGGGCACTGCGGTATCCTCGATATGGAGAGAGAGACGGTAAATAATGACGCCACTTTAGAGATACTTGCCAAACAGGCGTTGGTACATGCAAGAGCCGGTGTGGATATGATCGCTCCAAGCGGTATGATGGACGGGATGATAGAGGCTTTAAGAGTGGCACTTGATAGCAACGGGTATGAGAACTTGCCTATCATGAGTTACTCGACTAAGTTTGCTTCCGCCTACTATGGACCCTTTAGAGATGTAGCGGAGTCTGCTCCAAGTTTTGGGGATAGAAGAAGCTATCAGATGGATAGTGCCAACAGACGAGAGGCGCTTGCCGAGAGTCTGGAGGATGAGAGGCAGGGGGCTGATATATTGATGATCAAACCGGCTCTTGCCTATATGGATATCATCAGAGAGGTTAGGGATGCTACTAGTCTACCACTTGCAGTCTATAATGTGAGCGGTGAGTATGCGATGCTTCAAGCTGCTAAAAAAGCTGGAGTTATAGAGTACGAAAAGGTGATGATGGAGACGCTTTTGGGCTTTAAGAGAGCGGGGGCTGACATCATCATCAGCTATCATGCCAAAGAGGCGGCGAAACTGATCGGATGAGGTTTAGATGATACTCTTTATACACGGATTTGGCAGTAGCGGCAGAAGTACTAAAGCTGGAATTACAAAGAGATTTTTTGGAGAAGATAGCGTCTATGCTCCCTCTCTACCCTACATTCCCACTTTGGCGATAGAGACGCTTGAGGATTTGATAGAGATCTGCCAAAAACGAGGTGAAGAGCTCTATCTGATAGGAAGTTCACTCGGGGGATTTTACGCCACTTATCTAAGCTCAAAGTACGCTTTAAAAGCGGTACTGATCAATCCTGCCCTAAATGCCCCGACTCGTCTAAAAGAGGCTATCCCAAAGGCAGTAAGTTATTTTGATGGAAGTAAATTTGAGTGGAATGAAGCACACATAGAGATGCTAAAGAGCTATGAAGTAGAACACACAAATCAGCAAAATATACTCTTGATGTTACAAACCGGTGATGAGGTGCTTGATTACAAAGACGCACTAAAGAGGCTTCCAAATGCAAACAGGATCGTAGAGGAGGGTGGGGATCACTCATTTGTGGGGTATGAAAATCACTTACCAAAGATCGCTAACTTTTTTCAAATGAACTGATAAGCATAGCGATGATAGATATTTCAGTAAGTAGAAGCAGAAAGTGTAGGTCATAGACTTTATCTTGATTTGTATCGATGCCATAACTCTCTAATACTTTATAAAATAGAAAAGATAGTACTAAACCTGCCAGATAGCCGTACTGTTTATAGGTATCAAATAGTGTTAAGATAAACCTCTTTTTTGCTATCAGTGTTTCGGCTCTAACGAGGTAAGAACCAAATGCAAATGTGATCTGATACCCTACATATACGGCAAGTGCGGTGGCATAGTCGTAGGGTTTGATGAGGAAGATTAGTACTAAAATTAACATAACTACTTCGACAAATATGCTGATACGGTAGAAGTAGCGGATATTCATTATCTTTTCGTACATCTTGGCTACCAATATCATAGCAATCGCAAGTCCTATGCCCCCTATCGAGTAGATAGAGGGTTTAAGCGGAGCATAGATGGTAAAGATGGAGCCGCTAGAGAGTCCCAAAAACATGGAGTTTAGAAACTTATATCTAGCAAACTCTTTTGGTTTTAGTTTTAACATCTACTTTAGCTTATATCTAAATCCCACATAGTAAGCTCTCTCACTCACACCGTAACCGGCGATATTTTCATACTCTTTATCAAGAGCATTCTCTATCTTTGCATAGATATTGAGAGCTTCACTAAAGTCATATCCAGCTGTTAGATCAACAAGTGTGTAGGATTTATAGTCATCAGTAGGATTTGCATCATACTGGGACTTCTTTCTTTTGCCGACATAACTGACAAGTGCCCCAAGATGTGTGTTTGGCAGAGCGTAGTAGTCTAGAGATAGATTTGCACTGCTTTTGGGTCGTCTTGCTAACTCTTTGCCTTTTGCATCTTTGGTTTTTAAGTAGGTGTAGTTTAAGCTGTATGCCAAAGAAGCCTCTTTTATGGAGCCGTTGTAGGCGACTTCAATACCTTTTAGCTTGGTTTTTCCTGCAAGGTTATCATAGTGGGTGGTGTAGTCTATCATATCCTCAATTTTATTATTAAAGTATGTGAGGTTAAATCCGCCATAGTTAAATCCAAGCTCATACCCTTTTGTGGTTTCCGGTTTTAGGTTTGGATTGCCGGGATCTGCAAAACCTGGGTAAGATGATTTTGCATAGAGCTGGTAGAGGGTAGGGGCGTTGTAGCCTGTAGCGTAGTTTGCAAAGAGTGTAAGCTCTTTGTTGGATGCCGGAGTATGTTTAAATCCCACTCGATAGGTGGTTTTGTCATCAAAGTTATCAAAATTATCCCTTCTAACGGTAGCTGAGATGATGCTATCGCCTATATCTTCATGCACTACACTACTTGCCGAGATATAGAACCCTTTGTTTGTAAAGTCTTTGTCGATCTCATTTTTGTGTTTAAATTTTTTATAGTCAAATCCACCGCTTATGATGCTATCAGTGTTTAGTTTATAGTTTAGTACTAACCCGCTCTCATCGATACTTCCGTCAAAGCTGTTAGCACTAAATGCACTCTTGTTATCTCTGCTAAAGTCTGATCTTTGGTAGTAGAGTTTAGTACTATAGTCTTGAGTGTTTCTGATATATCGTATTCCATAAAACTTCTCTTTTGATTTGTTATTTGAGATTTTGTCGTTGGCAGATTTTAGTGCATCATATTTAAATGTCGTAGGATCTGTGATATAACCGTCATAGTCTGCATCTGCATCGATATAGTTAAAAAATGTCTCAACTCTGTCGTTACCTGTGAGTTGATATCCAAGTTTTGTGCTGTAGCTGTTGTTTGAGTAGCTATCATCTTCAAAATCTTTAGCTTTTTGATTGTTTGCAGTTTTGGCACTAAATCCATCACTACTGAGTCTCTCTAGCCCCAAAGAGAGGTCAAATTTGCCCGACTTTACAGCCGTATCAAATCCGTAATTTTGGGTATTGTAGCTTCCATACTCTGCATGGATAGATGCACTTACTCCATCTTTTTGGGCTCTTTTGGTGATGATGTTGATCACTCCCGCACTGGCATCACTTCCCCAGATGCCTGATTGCGGATTTTTGACTATTTCGACTCTATCGACATTTCCTAAAAGTATATGTTCAAACTGTGCTCCACTTAGTGAAGTTGGATCATTGTATCTAACTCCGTCAATTAGTACTAAGACTCTTTTTGAGTCAAATCCTCTCAAAAAAACGGAAGTAGTCTGTCCGAGTCCGCCGTTTCTGGCAAATGAAAAACCCGGATGCGTACTTAAAGCATCACTCAAAACGCGATAACCTCTCTCTTGTATCTCATCAGCCGTTATCACATCTACGCTTGTAGTGACATTTTGCAGTGGTTGAAGCCTTTTGTTAGGCGTTATCACCACCTTCTCAAGCTCCTCAGCCTGTAATAGCATCGTACTACACAGCAGTACTAACGATAGTTTTATCTTTTTCATATTTTTTCCTTTTTTTATGTTGTTTGTTGTTAATCTGAAATTTGTGACACTCTCAAACGGCTTCGCTGTGGTACCCAAACCAGAGGTTTTGACCACGACGCTGCAGATGTTGTTCGAGTATCACAATTTCCAGATATTTAATAACTCTAATAAAAATTATCCGATAAAGGTTGTAGGTGGAGAAGTTTTATACTCCTGCTCTTTATATGAGAGTTTATGATAGATGAAACTGCTATCGATAGAGGTTAATTTATGCAGAGTTGAGTACATCGCGATAACCGCAAGTGAAAAGTATCTCTTTGTAAAGCCTCTTAAGTGTTTCATAGATGATAGTGTACAAAAGAGGATATTAAAAAGAGATCTTTACCCTTTCTTAAGTGCCGTTTGGTATGATATTTTAAAACAAATTTAAGGAATGCGAATGAAATGGAGAGGCGGAAGAAAGAGCAGGCATGTAGAGGATAGAAGAGCGAGTAGCGGAGCTAGAGGCGGTTTTAGGATGCCGTCGATCTCGACTTTGATGTTTTTATACCCGCTTATAAAACCGCTACTGAGAAGCAAATTGGGTTTGTTAGTACTAGGAGTGGGTGCATTTTTGTATTTTAGCGGCTTTAACCCGATGGGGATGCTTGGCGGTGGAAGTTCACAGCCTGTCACTAAAGAGCAAAAAGCGCAAGATGACCTAAGAGCGGAGTTTATAGAGACCGTCTTGGCTGATACAGAGGATGTGTGGGGGAAGTTATTTAGAGATGTGGGTTATAGATATGATCCGCCGACTTTAGTACTCTATAGAGGGCAGACTCATAGCGGTTGCGGTGGCGCAAATGCTCAGATGGGACCCTTTTATTGTCCGAGAGACCAAAAGATCTATGTGGATTTGGGATTTTTTGATGAGCTAAAGCATAAGTTCAAAGCTTCGGGGGATTTTGCTCAAGCCTATATATTGGCTCATGAGGTGGGACACCATATCCAAAATATGCAAGGAACGCTCGATAAGGTACAAAGAGCCAAGATGGGATTTGGCAATCCTAACAAATTGCAAGTAAAAGTAGAGCTTCAAGCAGATTGCTACGCCGGTATATGGGCGCACTATGCACATAAGATGAAGAATATTCTCGAAGAGGGTGATATCGATGAGGCGCTCAATGCCGCTTATGTTATCGGAGATGATAAGCTTCAAAAAGAGGCGCAGGGGTATGTGGTGCCGGATAGTTTTACACACGGTACCTCAAAGCAGAGGATGAGTTGGTTTTTAAGAGGGCTTAAAACAGGTAGCATCAGAGAGTGCAATACATTTGGGAGATAGCAGAGTAGATGAAATTTAGGATCAGAGATAAAGAGTTTGAGAGTGAAGAGATAGCCCAGATATATCCTGCCGCTATGATTAAGAGCGGTGAGGGCGAGGAAGTAACCCCTATCAGTATAGAGTGGGTGGAGCAGTATAGAGACCACCCGGAAGTGGTTGTGAAACATTATGCCCTTATAGTGCACCTAAAGGATAAAAGCACCTATAACTTCGAGTTTAGTACTAAGGGGGAGCTTTTTGAGTTTATGGAAGAGCTTGCTAATACCATAGAGGAGTCAAAAAGCCTTTGAGTTTAGAGACGCTTTTTATCAAAAGGAGAGAGGGTTACTTATTTAAAATATCCTCTAAATCCTCTTGAGTAAATTTATAGGAGAGATTGACTGTTTTATTGCCACACGAATAACCCACTCCGCCTTTATATTTAGGGTAAGTAAAGCTCCAGCTATTGTCTACATTTGCATTGAGATCTTCTGAAGATTGTGCTTCAAAAAATTGAGAGCCCTTACGGTAGTAGAAAAGTCCGAAATTAGTATTACCCGGCTTATTATTGAGAATATCTATCACTTTAATGACATTTGCTTGATTGTTTTGTACAGAAACTATTACAACATTTGCAACAGATAAGGGTTGACACCAATCAAAGCCGTGTCTATATCCAACATATAGTTTAAAAACTATATCAATATCCCCTGCTGATATGATTTCATCGGTAGGGTAAAGCTTATATAGTTCTCCCTCTTTTTGTCCATCCCAAATCTCTTGAATCTCTTCTCCGCCACAGCTAGCCAATACCCACTCACCGCTATCAAGCTGATAGAGTGAGCCTTTGAGATTAAACGGATATACACCCTCTACTGTCTCGTTTGTTTCTCTATTTTTTACTGTGACTCGCCAGTTGGCTGTATTTGGATTTTCTTGTGATATTACCTCAAAGAGAGACGGATCTTTGCATACTTTTTCACCAAAGATATATTGTTTGGCACCTTCTAATTCATATAAAACTCTTTTCCCATTAATAACCAACTCTTCCTCAGGGCTGTCGTTGGTATGATCTATGATGCTAGTCGCATTGCAAGAGCTTTTGATAAGCATCCTTTTATCACTGCCTTTTATCTTGACATAGTGAATTTTGTCTTTATTACTCAATCCAAAGGGAAGTACATTTTCTACGATTTTATCTCCATATGATATTTTGATTCTATATTCTGATGTTCCCTTTTTTCTTGCTTTATCACTTTCATCTACCACTTTCCATCGTGATGGTCGATCTATATTTTCTTGAATTTGATTTTTGATCATAGTATAGATTTTAGGAGCGGTGTCATTACCGTTTATATAGGATAAAAATACATGTGTGCCATCTTTATGAGGAGGATTGGTATTTTTTGCGTTGAATGGTAGGTGGTCAAATTTTTCAAGATAGATACTATCATCATTTTTATCTAATACATATGCATCAGCTTCAGATCTTCTATTGTTAATTGTTGAAGCAACTCTATCAGCAATTGTTCCAAAAGCAGACACATTCAAATATTTTGCAAAATCTCCACTTTTTGAGAGTTCATCATATGCAAAGTTTGCATACAATGAACCTTGTGAATGACCAACTGTTGAAACGCTATTTCCTAATTTTGTATCATTTTTATACATTTGTATATGATTTTGAAGTACTTTATCTTTACTTGGGTTATAATCGGGTGACAAAAGTGCGAAATCCGTAACCAAATCAACTCCTATTATCTTTACTATTTTTTTCCAATCTTTTTTACTACCGTGATAAAAATGGGGTCTCTTTTTGTTTCCCTTTGCTAAATAGTCAATAATTGAAAAGAAGTTCAAAGAGTTGTGATGTTCATAGAGTAACTCCTCAATCAAAAGATATTTTGACTCTAATTTGCTAATAGCATTATTTTCATCTCCCATGTAATATACCGGAGCAGATTTTAAATCAAATTGACTTGGGTCAAGATAACTTTAGAGGCTCATTCCTGAAGATTTTCAACAGCAATTTATATAAATCTTCACCTCTGTGATTAAACCTAAACTCACACTCTTTGAGATGTAAATTGAAGTTCTTTTTCTCAACTCCTCT
>JALWLO010000098.1 GCA_027084135.1 Campylobacterales bacterium
GCTCTGGTAGCTTGATAAAGCCTATCACTGCTTCCTCTCTCAACCGCTACAAAACGCTCCTCTTGATCATCAGCTATCCACTCTAAATCTCTATCTAAAAGATTGACAAAAAAGTCATTGCTTAATACTCCCGGATTTTGCGTTAAAATACCACTCTCATCATCATAGACAACACCTAAACTTCTAAGTCCGCCTATTAAAACGGTCATCTCGGGTACAGTGAGATTTAGTTGTTGCGCTTTATCTATAAGAGCCTCTTCCAGTTTTACAGAACACTCACCACTCTTATAGTTTCTAAAGGCATCAGCCAACGGCTCTAAAAAGCTAAAGCTGAACTTATCGGTCTGTTCATCACTTGCATCTACATATCCGGCTATAAACGCAACCTCTACATCGATACCTCCCCTTTTCGCCGATTGTTCGATAGCCGCAGAGGCGCTTAGTACTAAGAGATCGGCTAATGAGACTTTAGTACTACTATTGTGATTAAAGCGATCTTTGATATCTTCCAAAATATCCAAAACTATTTTTAATCTTTTAGGTCTATTTGACTCCCAGCTATTTTGCGGCTCCAATCTTATCCTTGCGCCGTTTATCCCTCCTCTTTTATCTGAATCTCGATAGGTTGATGCCGCACTCCAAGCAACATAGATAAACTCTTTTGGATCTATGCCGCTTTGCAAAATCATCTCTTTGAGCTTTGCTATATCGTCACTATTTACAACTTCATAATCGATCTTAGGTAAAGGATCTTGCCAAATAAACTCATCTTTTGGAACTTCCGGACCAAGATATCTGCTCTTTGGACCCAAATCTCTATGGGTGAGTTTAAACCAAGCCTTTGCAAACGCCTCTTGAAATAGATCCGGGTTTGCCAAAAACCTCTTGCTAACTTCACAAAATTCCGGATCCATCCTAAGAGCCAGATCGGTAGTGAGCATAATAGGCTTATGCTTAATACCCTTAATATGAGCATCCTCTACCATATCACTCTCATCAGGATTTACAGCTTCCCATTGATATGCACCAGCCGGACTTTTGGTAAGATTCCACTCATACTTAAAAAGTATCTCTAAAAATTTACTATCCCATTTGATCGGAGTAGGTGTCCAAGCACCCTCCAGTCCACTCGTGATCGTGTCAGCCCCTTTTCCGCTTTTATAGCTATTTTTCCAACCAAAACCTCTCTCTTGCAGCGGTGCCGCTTCAGGTTCAGCACCGATATATTTTGACGGGTCTGCCGCACCGTGATTTTTGCCGAATGTATGTCCGCCGGCAATCAACGCTACCGTCTCCTCATCACTCATACCCATTCTACGAAAACTCTCTTTGATATCTTTTGCCGCTTCTAAAACATTCGGTTCGCCCTTTGGACCCTCCGGATTTACATAGATAAGCCCCATTTGAACCGCCGCCAGGGGATTTGTAAGTCTACCCTCTTTATCGTGCCTCTTGTCACCTAACCACTCGCTCTCATCACCCCAATAGATATCGATCTCACTCTCCCAAACATCTTCTCTTCCTGCTCCAAACCCGTAAGTCTTAAACCCCATATCCTCAAGCGCAACATTCCCGGCAAGAATCATCAAATCTGCCCATGAGATTTTATTTCCATACTTTTTCTTGATAGGCCATAATAGTTCTCTAGCTTTATCTAAGTTTGCATTGTCAGGCCAACTATTTAGAGGAGCAAATCTCTGCGCACCGCCGTTTGCACCGCCTCTTCCATCCATCATCCTATAGGTACCCGCACTATGCCACGCCATCCTTATAAAGAGTGGTCCATAGTGACCGAAGTCAGCCGGCCACCACTCTTTAGAGACTCTCATTAGCTCTTTAATATCCTCTTTTAAAGCCTTAAAATCGAGCTTATTAAACTCCATTTTATAGTTATACGCTTTATCATATGGCACAAGTTTTTCACTATTTTGTTGTAGTATCTTTAGATTTAGCCTGTTTGGCCACCATCTATGTAGCATATCTCCACCGACAAGTGTATGTTTTAAGTGTTTTCCTCTTTTTGTCACTTTTTTCATCATATCCCCCTTCTATCCTCTTGTTACATCTTGGCATCTCTTTTTAAAGTACTCACTTCCCGCTTTACATAATGGACATTGTGCAGGCGGTTTTTACCTCTATGTACATGTCCACACACTTCACAAATCCACTCTTCTCTATTTTCACTATCAAAAAATCCCTCTGCCTCAAGTGCCGCTTTTAGCTCAAGATACTCTCTTTCATGTTCCACTTCAACCTTTCCTATTGCTCGAAATAGTCTTGCGATAGGCTCTAACCCCTCCTCCTTGGCTATAGCAGCAAAATTGGGATACATCTCTTCATGCTCATATCTCTCACCGTCAGCCGCATAGATTAGATTTTTCTCGGTACTATCAAGCTCTACACCGTTGACTAATTGATTGTAAGCTTTAAACTCTGCCATTGCATGATACTTTTCATTATCCGCAGCCTCTTGAAAAAATCTGGCAATTCTATGCAATCCCTCCTGCATCGCAACCTCTGCAAAAAACTCATACTTATTTCTTGCCATCGATTCACCCGCAAATGCCTTCATCAAATTGACCGCAGTTAAGTTCTCTGTTAAACATTCCATCTTTTTACCACAACAGACCAACTCTCCTTCGCCAACATTTGAAACCTCTACCTCATTACCGCAAATATTGCATCTATATGACTCATTTACTCTCATTTCATGCTCCTATTGTCCCAAAATTTGCATTAGCCAGCACACCATCTGCACTGATCATCGGCAGCATGGGTACTGAAGTAAAGCCTCGACGCATACTCCGTATGCGCCTGCGTTTTCCTTCAACACCCCTACATACCGAGCATCAACACATCTGATGCACCTTGTAATGCAAAATTTGGGAT
>JALWLO010000099.1 GCA_027084135.1 Campylobacterales bacterium
TCGCCTCCGCAAACGAAGAGTTTTTGTTCTTTTTGAATAATTATAAATGAGGTCGGGACGAACCCGCAATTTCTCCCAACCTCTATTATTCAGGGAATTTCACCCTGTTATTCAAAAGGAGTGTTGAATGAATTTGTTTACAATGGAAGTATAGAGGAATAAAGTAAACGATTGGTTAATAAATAAAGTTTTTCCTAAAAAGTATCTATCTTTTCCTCTATCGGAGTTTGTATCTTTGATCTTTTTCGTTTATGTTGCAAAAACTTTAACTTTTTCTGTGTCGGTGTCAAGGATGGAGAGGAGCCTTTTTTCGTGTAGTTTATCAGATAGTTGTCTTTGATGGTGACAACCAAGAGATCATTTGGTTTGATCGGCAGCTTTTTATCGTAGAAAAATGTTACGATCTCCCCGTCGTCCGCTTCAAGGGTATAGATATAGAGTTTGACATCGCTATCGTATGAGGATGAGGAGATGTGTCCACTTTTGGATATGGTTTGAGAGAGACTCTTTTGGGTTGCCGGTTTGCTTTTACTCTTTTCGTGGATGATTGCTCCGCCGCTGTTTGCCGGTAAAGAGTAGTTACTGTTTTTCGCATTGACCACCTGCTCATCGACAAAGATACCCTCCACACCGTCCATCACGCTTTTAGGAGTACATCCGGTAAATAGCAAAACAGTCGCCAAAAGAGCAAATCTCTTCATATCTTCTCCTACTTGATGATCTTATACCACTCTATGTTGTCATCATTATATCTTAAAACTTTTAAGCATTGCATAGCTACCTTTTCTATATCGGAAGCCTCTTTTTCTTTAAAGTAGGAAGCCCTAAATATCATCACCCAATCGACGATATCTTTGACACTCTCTAGCATCCTCTCTCCCCCCTCTATCATCACAAAGTTATAGTTTTTCACCATATCCAGGGAGTTTTGGATATAGACTTTTCGATCTGGAACATGAAAAAGCGGTATCGTTTCATCAAACTCCTCTCTATTGGAGAGTATCAAGATATCGGGTGCTTTGCCACCTATATATCTACTATCTAGAGTAGGGCGATCGACTCTCACACTCTCACCGCCTATCACTAATAGATCTATCTTATCTCTGATCCTATGTACCAGCTCTCTAGATTTGTATGATGAGATGATTCCCCCTTTGTATGCGCCGTTTACACTCATCGCCATTTTGAAAAAGATAAAGCGATCGTTTTGCCATGACAAAAAGGGTTCAAGGAGTTGCCCTGAAGCGTTTTGTATCTCCTCATCTTCTAGCTTTATCACCTTAGTACTAGCCTCTTTAAGGAGGTGGGCGCCACCTGAGGATTTGGCACCGTTATCGCTCTGTGCATAGATAACTCTGCTAAATCCAAGTTCCTTGAGTAGCTGACTACAAGGCGGGGTTTTTCCGGTATGGTTGCAGGGTTCTAGTGTGATGTAGATACTAAAGCCTTTAAAGTATCCTCTATAGTTTTCTACAAGATAGTGATATCTATCGATCGGAGAGTCGATCTCTTTGAGTACTAAGTCATTTTCAAGATGGATGATAGCGCTAGTACTAGCCAATACTTCAGCGTGACTATCTCCCGCCTTTTGGTGGGCTTCAAGGGAGATGATCTTTCCGTTTTTATCGGTAATTAGTGCTGCAACTGCAGGGTTTGGGTAGGTTAAGAGTTGATATTTCCACGCCTCATCGATAGCTAGTTTAAGGTAAAATCTATCGTCTATGACCATATGAAGTAGGTTTTGGCTTTGATGATATCGATATAGCTTATCCGCTCTTTTTCGCCGCCTTCAAGCTCGATAGTGATAGCGTCATCATCCGCCTCTATCAGTTTTCCTTCGGTAGTACGAACCTCTCCGTCTATCGTAGCTTTTATCTTTACCAACTCTCCTACGGAGTTTTGAAAATGCTCTTTTTTTGTAAGTTTTCGCTCCACTCCGGGGGAGCTGACCTCTAGTCTATATTGCCCTTCGATCGGCGGTTCCAGATCGATCAGCGGAGAGATGATCTGTGTGACCTCGGTACACTTATCTAGGGTTATACCCTCTTGGTGTGTGATGGTGATACGGTAGATATTTTCGCCGTTTTCATTGACCAACTCCTCATCATAGAGCTTCACACCGCACCCCTCTATGATCTTAGCCAAAGCCTCTCTATCCATTTTTATGTAACTCGCTCTCTATCTTTTTAAAAAGTTCATCTATACTATTTTGTTTTTGGAGGTTGTCATCAAAGAGAAAGTGCATCTTAGGGGCTCTATACCACCCCTCAGCCTGTTTGCAGTAGTTTTGGATATAGCTACTCGCCTTTTGTAGATGGGTGATGATATACTCTCGCTCCTCTTCTAGTACGAAAGTGGGATCGAGATAGACTTTTGCGTCATACTTTCCTCTACTGCAAACGACATCCAAAACAGGTATCGCGTTGATTCTCTCATCACTCAGCGTAGCGATCGCTTCAGGAATCAGCTCCCTTAAGATAGACTCAACTCTTTTTAGCTTTATACTTTTATCACTCATTACTCTAGTGTTGCCTGTTCCTCAACTTCTCTAAAGCTCTCTAGATAGTCTCCCGGTCGAACATCGGTATATCCCGCTACTCCGATGCCGCACTCATAGCCTTTGGCAACCTCTCTCACATCATCTTTAAAGCGTTTGAGTGAGGATACCTCACCCTCATAGATCACAACACCGTCTCTAATGACTCTCACTTTCGCACCTCTGTTTATCACTCCGTCCGTTACCAAGCATCCGGCAACGAGTCCGAGTTTTGGTACGCTAAATACCTCTTTTACTTCCGCTTGTCCTATCTGCTCCTCTCTAATAACCGGAGAGAGAAGACCGCTAAGGAGTGATTTGACATCATCGATTAGATCGTAGATGACATTGTAAGTTTTGATGGTGATGCCCTGCTTTTTAGCCTTCTCTTTGAGTGAACCGGTAGGTCGGACATTAAATCCGAGTATCACGATATTTTCATCTGTTTCAGCTAGGGCTAGGTCGCTATCGGTGATACCTCCCACTCCGGCACTGATGATATTTACCTTAACCTCGTCATTTCTTAACTTCTCGAGCGAAGCTTTGAGAGCCTCAAGTGTTCCCGCAACATCCGCTTTGAGGATGATAGGTAGCGCTTTGAGTTTACCTTCGGCGATTTGAGCTGAAAGTTCGTCAAGGGTAACTTTGGTTGATTTGCTCAGCTCTTTTTGTCTGATATACTCTGCTCTCTTTTGGGCATACTCTCTCGCTTTTTTATCATTCTCGACAGAGATCAATATATCTCCGGCATTTGGGACTTTGTTGAGACCCACTACGACTGCCGGCTCACCCGGTGAGACCGACTTAAGATTTTTCCCGTCTTCATTGAGTAGGGCTCTTACTCTACCGTATGTGGCGCCGCATACGACATTGTCACCCACTTTGAGTGTACCGTTTTGCATGATGATAGTTGCGACTGCACCCTTTCCTTTCTCGAGGGAAGTCTCGATCACGACAGCTTTCGCCCTCTTTGTAGGGTCGGCTTTGAGTTCAAGTATCTCCGCTTGAAGCAAGATGAGTTCTAACAGTTCATCGATACCCTCTCCCGTATGGGCAGATACATTGACAAACTCATACTCACCGCCCCAATCGGTAGGCGTGATACCAAGTTCAGCCAAACCGCTTTTTGCAAGGTCAGGATTGGCATCGGGTTTATCTATCTTATTTATAGCGATGATAAAGGGCACATCGGCGGCTTTGGCATGCTCTATCGCCTCTTTGGTTTGCGGTTTTACACCGTCATCCGCCGCTACAACGATAACGGCTATATCGGTTGATTGGGCACCGCGTGATCTCATCTGAGTAAACGCCTCATGTCCCGGAGTATCGATAAAAGTGATCTTTTGACCATCTTTTTCGATCATATAAGCACCGATATGCTGAGTGATACCGCCGTGCTCTCTCTCCGCTACTTTGGTAGATCTTATCTTATCAAGAAGCGATGTTTTACCGTGATCGACATGACCCATGATAGTGATCACAGGCGGTTTGGTTACGGCATTTTCGCTGAGTGTATCATCATACTCTCTCTCATAGTCAAACTCTTCAAGAGGGTTGATCGTTTTGACCTCCACTTCAAACTCTTCTGCTAAGATCTCTATAGCATCTTTATCTAAGAAGTCGTTTTTGGTAACCATCATACCGAGATTGAAGAGTACCTTGATCACATCACCGGTTGTTTTCCCGATCTTTTCGGCAAACTCATAGACTCTTACCTCTTCAGGTATCTCTACACTTTTGACCTCTTGCGTCTTCTCTTCAACTCTCTTTCTCTTTCTTTTGGTCGATTTTCTACTGATACCTCTCTGTTTGATGAAGCTTACCTGTTGTGTAGCTCTCATCTTTGTAGGGTCGAACTTTTTCTTTGTCTCCCCTTTCTCCTCCTCTTTGATATCTAGAGGATTTAAACTCAGATCATGAAGCATCACCATCTCACTCTCATCCATGACATCGATGGCGTTGATATCACCGCCGCCAAATATATCTATCTTTTGTGATTCGGTTTGTTTCGGTGCTGCCGGTGCTTTTTTGACTTTTTTCTTCTTTTTAGCACCGCTTGCGAGTTCCGGCATCGTCAGATCATTTGCAACCGTTTGTTTCGGCTCCTCTTTGGGTCTTTTTTTCTTGACGATCATAAGTCCGCGTCGTTTATGTAGGCTGGTTGGAGCTACGGTTTGATCCTTCTTCTCTATAACGGGCTCTTTTTTGGGCTCCTCTTTCGGTTTGGTCTTTTTTGCCGCTACCTCTTTTGCGGGTTCTTTGACCTTCTCTTTCGGTTTAGGCGTCTCTTTTTGCTCTTTAGCGTGAGCTTTGGGAGTCTCTTGTACTTTGCTTTCCTCTTTTTTCGGTGCAGTTTGTGTCGTTTGGCTTTCCATCTTTTGGGTACTCTTATATGGAGAGTTGTTGACTCCTGTCATGATAAATTCAGCAAGATATTCCGCATCTTCAAGGCTTACAGAACTGTTAGCCGCTTTTACATTTAGCCCCATCTCTTTTGCTTTGCCTAAAACATCTTTTGTCTCAAGTCCTAGTTCTAAAGCAATATCCTTTATCTTCACTTTGTCCATTAAATAACACTCTCCAAATCTGATATATCTATCTTTTTTCTACATTTTGCACTAAGAGATTTTACAAGTTTTTTATCTTTGTTGCCGATACATGTTTGACATAGATAAAAACTTCTTCCCATGCCGATATAGTGTATAATTTTACCATCAATACACTGCAATCTTATTAAATCTTTTTGAGGGATTTTCATTTTACAACTTATACACATTCTTATCGGAGTGGACATGTTACTCTCTTAGTTTAACTTTATTATAATATTCCTTAAAAAAAGTAGCTATTTTTCGATTACATAGCCGTTATTATTAAAATCATAGATTTCGACTTTAAATTGAGGAAAACTCTCTTTTAACTTTTTTTGTAAAAAGCTTGCATCCTCTTCATAGACCATATTGAAAAAGGAGGATCCACTGCCTGAAAGGGTACTCATGAGAGCACCGTTTAAGAGGGCGATTTTTTGCACTTTATAGAGCTCCCTGAGGCTATTCATTCTGATATTTTGGTGAAACTTATCCTCTGAAGCCAACCTTAACATAGACCAATCTTCGTTGAAAAATGCCGCGGTTAATGTAGCGGCGTGGGAGAGGTTGAAGATCGCTTTTTGCATCGAGACGCTTTTGGGTATCTTCGCTCTAGATCGGTTTGTGGACATCGGTTTATTGGGTATGACCATGACCGCTTTGAGATAGGAGGGAAGCTCCTTCTTTTGTGTAAATACTCTTTCGTTTTTGATGATAAATGATGCGGTAAATCCTCCATGTGTCGCAGGAGCGATGTTGTCCGGATGCGGTTCATAAAAGAGCGCCTTATCCAAAATAGAGCTTTTAGACATCTCGATATCCGCCATATGATAGGCGGAGGCGATAGCAGAGACGATCACCGCTGAAGATGAGCCGAGCCCCCTTGAGAATGGGATTTGATTGTAAAATTCAAATCGAAAGTTATCTCTTTTGCCTATAAGCTTGGTATAAAAGTTGTAGAAAATATTGACAAATTGGTTATTGGTCTTGATGCCCGGTCGATTTGACCCCTCTCCCTTTATGGAGATAGTGGTAAATTTTGACCTTTTTATGGTGATGATATTATTGAGATCTATCGCAAGCCCTAACGAGTCAAAGCCTGGACCTAAATTTGCACTTGTTGCCGGAACTTTTATAACCAAATCTCATCCTCTAATTGATAGCCGGAAGTACATAGAGAGGCTCGATATCCTCGTCAAAGAGAGAGCTTTCCAACTCTTTAGGTAAGCTAAAATCTCTCAGTTTTTCCGTGCTTTTGATTTTTTTAGTGAGGATTTTACCATTTTCTTTCATAAAGTAAAGATTGCCGTTTGCTTTTATAGGAGCGTTTTGGTTAAAGTGAAATCCGTCAGTCGCTAAAAGGGGGATATTTTTCGTGATGCTGAGAGTTCGCAAAAAAATATAAGCGATCTTTATCGCCATAAAGCTACCCGGTCCTTTGGTATAATATAGAGCGCTTACTTCAAATCGATCCAATATCTCTTCAAAGAGCAAAGAGAGCACTTCGCTACTCTTTTTAGTACTAGAGTAGGCTTTGATTAGCTTTTTGTTCTCATAGACGCCGATTTGTAGCGGCGAACTTAGAGAGATGAGTAAAATTTCCACTTTAGGTCTAGGCAAAGCTCTTCTCAAATGTGATATCTTTGATGTTGGATAGTTCGCTGATCGTGTAGTTGTCGCTATCTGAGAGTATCTTTTTGGTGAGTTTGTGGTTGAGTGCATGACTTCCCGCAAATGACTCATAGTGACCGAGATAACTCATGCCAAGAAGGGTTAGATCTCCGATGGCATCTAGGATCTTGTGTCGCACAAACTCATTTGAAAATCTAAGTCCGTCACTGTTTATCACCTTTTTATCGTCTAGTACGATAGCGTTATCAAGAGATGCGCCGAGTGCTAAGTTTCTATCTCTAAGGAGTTGAAAATCTTTCAAAAATCCAAAGGTTCTCGCTCTTGAGATCTGCTCTATATAGTTTTGCTTGGTAAAAGTGTGGTGAAACTTTTGAAAACCTATCACCGGATGCTTGAAATCTATCGCAAAAGTAAATTCGGTAGAGGAGCTAGGAGATATCTTCGCATACTTATCTCCATCTCTTACCTCTACCTCACGGTTGATAATCATGATCTTCTTGTTTTGCTCCTGTTCAGCGATCTTTGCCTCATTGAGCATCATACAAAAGCTGGCACTACTTCCATCCATGATAGGGGCTTCGTGAGAGTCCAGCTTGATGAGAAGATTGTCGATGCCGTAAGCGCTAACGGCGGATAAGAGGTGCTCGATGGTTGAGACAAACTCCTCTTGGCTCTTTCCGATAACCGTCGCCATCGTGGTATCTATCACATTTTGCGGCTTTGCCTCTATGATAGTGTTTGTGACGGTATTGTGAAAGACGATGCCGCTATTTGGATCGAGAGGCTCTAGTGAAAAGTGTATAGGTTCCCCCTTATGGAGTCCTATGCCTATACCCTCGATCTTTTTCTTTATTGTGCGTTGCTTCATACCAGATCCTCGATGATCACCTCATCACCCCTCTTGTAGATCTTTTTGAGTGTTCCGTCAAAGTGCTCTTTTTCTAAAATATCGCCGTTGAAGATGATAAATCCCTTTCCTATCTCTTTGGCGATCATATACTCTCCGTTACACTCTACCACACCGTCTATCTTGCCGTATATCTCGACATTTCCCTCCGAGATAACTTTCGATGCACTATTGACTCTACTAAAGATGGTGATATCTCCCTCGTAGCATAGCTCTACTCCAGATCTAACGGGAGTAAAGAGTACTTTTGTTTTTTCTGGGGAGTGATCTTGATCTTTTTTATGCTCCTCTTGGTGGAGATGTTGCTTGACCAATCCCTTTTTGATATTTTCTAGTACTAAAGCACTCTCTTTGGAGCTTTTTGAGGAGGAGCGAAATTTTATATTGCAACCGTTCATATTTTTGTAGCAACAGTGGTGCTCATCGAGATAATCCGTCACTCTCGGTGTCACTTCACCATAGAGGAGAAGCAGATATTCGCGAAGGAGTATAAGGTTTTTCTCCATATAGGTGATAAATTCAGCCTCACTTTCGATGAGCAGTTCAAAGATTCGTATATTTTTTTGCTTTGCTTTCATATTTTATTTCTCCTTTTCAAGAAGCGAAGCTCCTTGAAACTACTTATCTATCAACTTTTTAGCATTTTCTATCACATCGGTGATATTGCTATGTATCCATTTGCTATCCATCCACTCGGCTGGTCTGACAAATATACCCTGTATCAAGATACTAAAGTGCAGATGATCTCCAAGTGCCAGACCGGTTGCACCGCTCTTTGCACCTATCTGCCACGCTTTTACGATCTCACCTTTTTTTACTAGTATATTTGAACAGTGTCCATAGAGTGAGTAGAGTCCTAACCCGTGATAGACGATAAGATTATTTCCGTAAATGCCGTTATAGTTGGCAAATACCACGACACCGGGGTTGGTGATAAGGATATCCGCCATCCTAGTACTAGCCAGATCGAGTCCAAGGTGGTACGCTTCGCTGATGATTTTACCCTTATATTTATAAAATCTATGATCAGCAAAACTTCCGACAACTTTTCCATTTTTTAGCGGATAGAAGGGTTGGATCTTAAAATTTGTCAGTAGATTGTGATCTACTCTACTTGTAACTTTTCTGATGAGGGCGTTGTTCTCTTTTCTATATGTTGAGTTGATAAAGTCGAGTTTTTGGGCGGGCGTGAGGTTTTTTGTTTTTTCGGGTCTATCCTCTGAGAGGTCAGATATCTTACCGTTGATGAAGCTATCTTTGACATTGATCGTCGAGGTTCTATATTTTTTATTTTTTAAGAAGAAGCTGAGGCGGCTTCTTGAGATATTTCCAGCTTTATCCACGGCAACTATCTTTGCGGAAAATCTTCTCTGGGTGACCGGCCATGCCACCAAAACAGCGTAATATCCCGGTTTATAAAACGGCGTAGGGTAGAACTTTTTGCCGAAGTTTGTCTCTATGTAGAGATCTTTGAGATTTTTATCCTTTGCTCTAAAGATGGCAAGTGCAGCACCTCCTTTTGTGATACCGTAAGATGAGATGAGTGGGAAGAGATCGGGTTTTTGATCATCGATCTTTAGGATGCTTTTAGCTGTGGCGCTATTTCCTGTGCCAAAGTTCCATTTACTGATATCGGTCGCTTTGATAGTGAGTTTGAGTAAACCTATCTTTTTGTTGAGTCCTATCTTTGGAAACTCTATCTTTGCGATAAAATCTTTTGTTTTAGGTTTGAAGTCTTTTAGATTTACCTCTACCTCATGTTCGCCGTCGCTTAAGTAAGCTTTTACACTTTTTAAGCCGGTGTCATCCTTTATCTCGATTTCAAGTGGAGTGTCGCTATTCCAGTATAGCGTATCTTTGAGCTTTATAACCGGCGGATTTTTCTCAAATGCAGGTGAGTGTAGAAGTTTATTTACCCATTTATAAGAGAAGTAGATAGCTAGTACTAGCAGTAGTGCTCTTATGTAACCTTTGCCTTTGGGTCTTTTGTTCATACGCTAACCTCATTCAATATATTTTCCAAAACATCCTCCAAATGCGCTCTCTCTATCGTAAAACCGGCTGATCCCGGGTGACCCCCGCCGCCGTATTTGATCGCGATGTTGCTGATATCTATCCCCCCTTTTCCTCTCAGGGAAAACTTCACCCTTCCATCCGGCATAAATATATAGTAGATCGCCACTCTCACCGTAGCGAGGGAGAGCATAAGATCTGCCAAATGAGCTGTCTCATGGAGATGAGCTCCCGTTTTTTCGAGCATCTCTTCATCTACATAACCGATGGCTACCCTTGCATCTTTTTTGAGTGAAATCTTATCTATAAATAGCGCATCTAGTCTTAATTTTGCCAAAGAGTCTCTTTGGAGTAGATTTTGACTGACCACCAAAGGGGATGCCCCGAGCTTGACTAGCTCATAAGCTAGCTGGAATACTCTCTCATCGGTCGTCTCATCGCTGAAGAAGTTGGTGTCTTCCGCAAGTGCAAGATAGAGAGCTTGGGCGACGGATCTATCTATCTTGACCCCTAAGGCATCTATGATCTCATAGACGATAGAGCCGGTAGATGCGTAATCGGGCTCGATGATGTTGATATCACCGTAAGCTTTGTTACTTCTGTGGTGGTCGATATTGATGAGTTTGAAGTCACCCTTTTCTATCCCCAATCTCTCGAAGCTTCCTGCATCAAATGAGATCACAAGGTCGCAGTTGGCGGGCAAGGTATCTCTTATCTTTGAAAAGGCTTCGAGAAAGTCATATTTGGGTGAAATCTCTTTTGTTTTATTGATGAGATAGGGGTTTTTGCCCATCTTTTTTAAAGCCAGATAGAAGGCTATCTGACTTCCGATCGCATCTCCGTCGGGATTTAGATGTGAGATAAGTGCGATCTTTTTACTATTTAGTACTAACTCTTTTAGCTCTTGGATCATATTTTTCCTATCGATTTATCCCAAATTTTGCATTAAAAGGTGCATCAACGCAGATGATGTATCGGCTAATGCAAATTTTGGGTTTATGTTATATTGTTAGGGATTTTATTGAAAAATAGCTAATGTTTGGATAATCGTAAAAAAAATTTCTAAACAAGAAGGAAGTAGGAGGTGATGATAGCCACCTCCTTTATATTGGTACTAGTTGATGGTGGTTATCTCTTCTACCTCTTTTACGCAAGTAGATTTTGTTACTTTGCCGTTGGTCTTTGTTTTTTTGCATATATCACTTACAGAAGAGATGTAACCTTTACCTTTTGCAAATAAAAACTTCAAAGTTCCTTCTGCGATCACTTCTATATCATTGCCGCCTACTTTTCCGGAGTCATGGCTATCAATCGTACATCCCATTTCAATGACATCGCTAAAATCATTTCCATTGATCTTTTTGTTATCATAGTGGTCTGTGAGTTTGCAGATAAGTTCCACTTGCCCAAGATCGTCGTCATGATCTCTCTTTTTGAAGATATAATCACTGTCATCTGCAAATCGCACGAAGATCTCCTCTTCTGTTTGATTGCCGTCAAAGGTTTTGTTGATGATGCGATCCGCTTTTATCTCATAGATCGTATCCAGTGAACCGTCATTATCGAACTCTTTGATGATGGTTCCGTTTACTTCATATCTTGATGCACTATAAGATGGACTATCCTCATCGGGATCTTTATAGCTTCTCTTTCCTAACTCGTTGATATAATCATTTTCAACATAGTTGCTTATCTGATTTTGAGCTGGCACGAGATAGTGACTCAAGTCATATTTCCCTTCACTTTTATACTCTATCTTTACATCATCAAAAGCGACCTTTTTATCACCGCCACCGCCGCAACCGACAAATAGCATACTGCTTATACCGATAAGCGAAAAAGCTAAAACGATTTTCTTCATCTGTATCCTTTCTCATATTTTTTAAAATATTGAATTATTCTACAATTATTTGATTAATTTAAGTTTAATCCAAATTTCCACTAACATTAGTGATATTTTTTGTCGGTTAGTGTTTAGAACCAATCATAACCGCTTAAACCTGTTTCAAAACTAACTATTCGACTCAACAAGTAGAATCAAATGAAGCCGGTGATTTTCACCCCTCACTTTGACGATAGATATAAAATTTGAAACCAAGCACTTTAGTGAGTTCTTTTTTTCGTGATAACGGCTATCGTGAGCAAACGAAAAGCTCGTCAGGGTTTCTCACTCGCTTCCTCGTACTTGCGATCATCTTTCAACCCACATTTGGGTTCAATAACCTTTGAAAGAGTATATCTTCTATATTTCTACTAGAATCAACAACTACCACAATAAAAATCTTATCATTTTCAATCTTGTAAATAATTCTCCATCTTTTATATATAAG
>JALWLO010000100.1 GCA_027084135.1 Campylobacterales bacterium
AAATAAGGATATATCACAAAATGCAACAAAACTTATCAAAACATATGCCAAAAGTCATAATCTTGACATTCCTGATAGTCTTATAGCAGCAACAGCTATTGTAAATAACCATAAGAGCTTCTAACATATAATTTAAACCCAAAATTTGCATTAGCCGGCACATCATCTGCATTGATCATCGGCGGCATGGGCGATTGAAGTAAAGCCTCGACGCATACTCCGTATGCGCCTGCGTTTTCCTTCAAAACTCCTACATACTGAGCATCAACACATCTGATGCACCTTTTAATGCAAAATTTGGGTTAAAAGATTTTAGGTTTATAGAAAACCTTATGCTTATATAGATACACGAGCAGCATCAATACTAACCCCGCCAAAGAAAATCCTATCGCCCATTCGACACCGAAATGCCTCCATATCATACCCGTTATCACCGCTCCCAGTGCGGCAGATATCGCCACTCCCCCGTAAAAGATACCGTAAACAGTGGCTCTATTTTCGGCACTATCGGAGATGTATGAGCGCATAGCGTTGAGTCCCGAGACTGTTGAAACACCCAGCAGGATAAATCCTTGTACTATAAAATCGAATCTCAAAGCTATCAATGCCAAAACACCGAAAATAAACGAATACAAGAGTATCTTTGGAGAACCGATTTTATCGATCCAAACTCCGATAGGGTAGCTAATGATGGTTTGAGTGAGATTGAGTACGACGACCAAAAGGGGGATATAGGCGGTGGAGATGCCGCTCTCTTTTGCCTTTATCATAAAAAATGAGCTGTCAAATAGAAAAAATATAAACCCGAAGTAGAGGAAAAGTATGGGCATTAACGCTCTATCGCCGCTAAAATCAAACGCACTCTTTTTATTAGCTTGATAGGGCACATCTTTAACAAAGAAGATCACTACCAAAACCGCCAAGATACCCGGTAAAAGCGTCCATGCGAATATCTCTCGAAAGAGTCTCTCACTCTCTCCCAAAAAGTACAAAAGCAAAAAGACGATAACGCTCCCCAGAAGCTCACCGGCGATATCCATCATCTTATGAAAACCGAAACTCTTGCCGCTTTTTCCCTCGCTATAGGCACTAATGAGCGCATCTTTACTTGCGGATCTTATCGCCTTACCGACTCTCTCAACACCTCTAAGAGCCGCCACACTCTGCCAGTTAGTACTAAAGTATAAAAGCGGCTTGGTTATAGCGGAAAGGAGATAGCCTGTCACTACAAAGGGCTTAACGATACCGAGACGATCACTAAGATAGCCAAAGAGTATCCTAAAAGCATAGGAGATAAAGGTAGCGATAGCCACTATAAACCCTAGCTTATCAACTCCCTCTTGTAAAGAGTACACGATAAAGAGCGGCAATATAGATGTCACCATACTGCTTGAGAGATCGGTAAAGAAGCTGACAAATCCAAGTGCAATGATGTTTTTGTTTACCATAGCTAATGGTACCTAAGTTGCACTTGTAATGCATTAAATGTACTGCAATACCAAAAGCTTAGTACTAAGAGATTTTTTTATGGTCTAGCCATACTTTTGGTACCTAAAATATGATTTCATATCATATCCAATAAATCCAAAATTTGCATTTAAAAGGTAGGCTCATTTATAAGAGCCGTAAGTAGAAGATCAAACTGATCCAAATTGAGGTGCAAACCGCTTTCGCAACTCCTCTAGCAATTTTTTATCTCCATGTGCTACAATAATCTGTTCTACACCTTCGTTGATCTGCGCTTTTGCTTCCTCTACTTCACCTAAATCATAGTGTACAAGTGCATATACTACACAACTTAACGCTAAGATTGCCCAAACTGCCGGATTTTCTTGATACTCCAAAAATCCCTCTTGTGCACTCTCAAGATAGCTTTTGGCTTCGGAGAGTTTCCCCTCTTTATAAAGTGCATACCCTTTCACAAAATCGATATAAGGTACACCATACTGAGGAAGCTCCTCGATAGCAATCTGATCGATATACTGTTCAATTACCTTGTGATCACCCACCATCACTTCCGCTAAGAGCCAGTCTAAAAGCATCACCGGCTGTTGTGACTCTAGATATGCTTGTTTGTGATGATAGCAAAAACTTTCATACTGACCGGCTGCAAAGTATAGTGTTGCAAGTCTAGATTGGAAAAGACCCGGTTTTGTTTCAAAGTCACTACTGTAAGATTGAAGGATCTTAATAGCCTCATCAAGCTCACCCTCTTTTGCCTTGTTTACAGCAATGACAAAGTCAGCATACGCAACAAGATCAGCCATTTTAGACTCTTCTTTTAGGGTATAAGCAAGCTCTAAGGCTTTATCAAACTCACCATATGCATAAGATTTTAGAAGATTGTCAAAATTGCGTGCTAAACGGTAGTTCCAGAGTCCAAAAAAGAGTGGAGCAAATGCCGTGATCGTACCGATTGATGCCCATATATAACTATGCTCCATATATCCCCAGTATGTTACCCCTCCTCCTAAAGCAATAGGGAAAAAGCTTGATTGTAACAGATCGGATAGATAGCTACCAAATGTTAGTTTTGTTTTTTGGATTTGGAGATGTTTGCGAGCGATCTTGCTTTGTGTTTTCTTATCCAGCCATGTAATGATATCACGCTCTTGGTCAAATAGTGAAGCGTCGCCATGCAACTTGATCTGATTTAATCCTTGAGATTTTAATTTTTCTATGGCATCTCTGTTATTGAGTGCCTCTATAAATCCCTCAACACTTTGATTTTTCTCATCCATTGCGCTATATAAAACTTTTCCCATTTTTTCAATTCCTTTTTGAAAGATTATCAAAAAAATCGTCTAGAGTAAGATTTACTTTACTTTTATCCATTTTGCTTCCAACTTTTTGGAGAATTTTAGGAAAATATGTTACCCATTTACCGAAGTAACCAAATATCAATAGATTATTAAAAACAGTTTTTGTGTTATAATAAATAGCAATATCACCAAAGGACATAGATGAAGAGCAAAATCCCCTTTTATCTTCTTATGGCATTTATCATCGCTTCCGTACTCTATATCATCATCGCCCCTATACTTATCGTCGATAAGATCAAAAAGGATGCGAAAAAACCAAGGGAGCAGAGAGAGCTTGTACACCACCATAAAACGAGTGATTAGAGGATACCTCTACAGTATATTTTCAAGCTTTTTGGCAAGTCTTGCGTAGCTATATGCCCCTACGGTAAGCACAATATATATAGAGACGATAAACCACAGTTGCTCGGGCTTTGTTTGATACTCGTACCATAAGATTAGTACTGATCCAACTGCCAATCCTGCCATCGCCGTTACGGTAAAAAAGTCAGAGGAGTTGGTCTTTTTGCGTATCTTGAAGTTTGCCACCGCCATCAGAAGTGAAACGAGTAAAAATGTGATACTTCCAAACTCAAGTATAAGTCTTAAACCACCTGCCAATATCAACAAAGAGGCGGTTAGTGCCATAGCGATGATGGCATTAGTCGGGATAGTTCCCCTTCTTTTGGAGACGATCTTTGGAAGGTATCCGTCATCTGCGATCCTCGCCATCTGTCTTGAAGAGCCGAACATCGTCCCGCTTATCGCCGAAGAGGTGGCAAGGATCGCTCCTGCTATGACAAGATTTCTGCCGAGATTTCCCATGATCTCTTCTGCTCCGGCGGCAAGGGCATACTCTTTGTTTTTTATGAGATCTTCCGCCGGTATGGCTATCACGGCTGAGAGAGCGATGATAAAGTAGATAAGAGCCACCAAAAAGACGGCACTATATATGGCTCGTGGGATATTTCTGTCCGGATCATCCATCTCTTTAACGGCATTTATAACCAGTTGAAAGCCCTCATAAGCGACGAATGTTACCGATGAGACCGTTAAAATGTGTAGAACTTTGCTGTCTTGAAAATCTTTAACCAATCTCTTTGAAAATGTTGCAAAATCGATATCTCCAAAGTAGATAAGAAGCATGGATATGACAAAAAGTATCAAAAGCTTGATATAGACCATCACATCCTCTATCTCTCCCATCCCCTTTACACTCCAGAGGTTTATGAGTGCAAATATCCAGATGATCCCTATGGCAACACCCTTTCTCACCCATTCACTGTCCGCAAAGGCAAATCCGCTAATCCCGTATGATGAAAATGTATAAGCGTAAAGTGCGAGGGTGGAGATGTAGCCAAATATCGTGTACCAGCCGATAAATGAAGCCGCAAGATGCGATGAGGGGTAAGTTCTCTTGAAGAAGGCGTAAGTTGCTCCCTCATCTTTGTAGTAAACCCCAAGTTTGACATAAGAGTAGGCGGCAAATAGTGCTACGATACCACCCAAAGCTATGGCAAACGGTGCTAAAAATCCCACCATAGAAACCGAAATACCGAGTATCGTAAAGATACCGCCGCCCACCATACCGCCGACGGCGATCGCGATGAGTTCCTTAAGTCCTAAGACCTTTTGCATCTATTTGCTATCTTTATCTTCTTCGATATTACACTTCATCGACTCTGCCTTTATCCAGTGTAGTTTGTCCAAAATATGCCCAAGCTCCTCTATCTGACTTTGACACCTCTCTTCAAGCTCTTTTTTCTTCGCTTCCACTTCCGCTATCTGCTTATCTACTGTCTCTACCGGAACATAGCACTTCTTCGCCGCCTCTTGCTCCTTTTTTAACGCCCAATCCATCATCTTTTTGATAAACTCTACCATTTTTGCTCCTATTTTTTGCGTTAATGCAATTGTAACGAAATATATCTCTTACAAGTGACACCTTAGTGGCATTTGTGAGATACCTATTTCAAAAAATATCTCTTGACTTTTTCTTAGTATATCTTATATAATATCTAAAAAGATATACATATCGATAATTTGTGCCAAAAGGATATCCTATGCCAACCGTTAAAAAACTCATATCTTTTGATAGTCATATCGCAACGGAGTTGGAAGTCGTTTCAGAAGCACTGCAAATAAGCCAAAAAGAGCTGGTAGAGAGAGCACTTGACTTCTATTTTGACCATACTGATAGCCTCATCGCTCAAAAGATATCAGATGATGTCCAAAAAGGTAAAGTTGCACTGCACGATGCTGATGAGGTATTTAAATCACTTGGTATAGAGTAGTGTATAAACTTCAATTGACTGATATAGCGGTAAAAAATCTTAAAGATTTTAACCACGCTGAACAGCAACTCATAGCAAAAAAGTTGCGTTATTTTGCTGAAAATTTTGACACTCTCAAAGAGAGCAAAAAGGTAACGGAACTAAAAGGTACTAAATATAAACACTATCGTTTCATCATAGCCAGAAAGATAAGAGTGATCTTTGAAATCCGTAACGAAACCTTAGTACTTTTGATACTCCGTATCGGCAAAAGAAAAGATATCTATTCATAAAAATTATGCTACAATCATAAGGAAATTTTATCTATAGGGATTGGTGGGGTAACTGTAATGGTAGTAGAATTTTTAGAAGCATTATGGCAACTTAGCTTGTCGATGGCTCCATATATAGTATTTGGACTATTTTTTGCAGGGCTGTTGCATGAGTTGGTGCCTGATAGCTTGGTAACAAAGCATCTTGGCAAAAGCGATGTAGCTTCAGTTATCAAATCCACCCTATTTGGTATCCCCCTCCCTGTCTGCTCCTGCGGTGTGATACCACTTGCCACCTCTATCAAAAAGTCTGGCGCCAGCAAAGGGGCAACACTCTCTTTCCTCATCTCCACCCCGATAACTGGTATCGACTCCATACTTGCAACTTATGGGATTTTTGGAAGTCTCTTTATGCTGTATCGTATCATTTCATCGATGATTATGGCGATGATAGCGGGGATACTTACAAATATATTTGATAAAGAGGTAGAAACTCCAAAATCAACATTTAGTACCTTTTCACCAAACGGCTCTCTTCTGAAACAATCAACCGTTAGTACTAGTACTAACGAAGATAGCTGTTGTAGCGGGGAGAGTTGTTGCTCTTCAAACTCGAAGAAAAAGAGTTTTTTACACAGCGCTATAAGTTACGGCTTCGGTACACTGCTGGAAGATATAGCAAAACCGCTCTTTTGGGGACTCATCATCGGTGCTATCATCACCGTAGCGATACCTGACAATCTCTCAAATCTACTTGCAGACAGCAGTTGGCTCTCATACCTCATCGTCATAGCGATAGCTCTGCCGATGTATGTGTGTGCGACGGCATCGCTCCCTATCGCGGCGGGATTGATGCTAAGCGGTGTGAGTGCGGGGGCAGCGTTTGTCTTTTTGAGTGCGGGACCCGCGACAAATACGGTAACTATCGGTGTGGTTAAGAAGATGCTCGGCAGCAAATCCCTTGCGATATATCTTGGAAGTATCATAGTCGGAAGTATCATATTTGGGCTTGGACTTGATCTTATCTTTGACGCCTCACATATCGACCCCGCTTCTCTTGTGAAGATGGATGAGGGCGGTGGAGTTGTTTCTATCGTAAGTGCTATAGTGCTTTGGGGTTTAGTACTAAAATATACGCTTTTGCCACTCATCAAAAAAGATTAAAGTCGGGTTGTACTCCAAGAAATTCATAAAAAAATTGGATTACAACCCAAAAAAAATATAAAAAAGTTGGAATATAATCCGATTTTATGATATAATACAAAAAAACAATTGGATAAAAATAGTATGTTTGACAAACTTATAGAGGACTCTGCCCTATACTTAAACTCTCTAAAAAGTGTTAAAAAGAGGTACTTTTATGATTTGATAGATCATAATGAACAGCTTATAGGGCTTATCGGTGCCAGAGGGATCGGTAAAACTACATATATTTTACACTATTTAAAAAGCTTAGACATACCTATCGATAAGAAACTCTACTTAAGTGCCGATAGTTTAGAACTCTCAGATACCACCCTCTTAGAGATAGCAAAGGAGTTTCACAAAAGAGGGGGGAAGATACTTGCGATAGATGAGATACATAAATATAAAAATTTTGACATAGAGTTAAAACAGATCTATGATATGTTGGATATCTCCGTTATCTTTTCGGGTTCATCAGCCATAGGGTTGGAGCACTTTAAGTCCGATCTTAGCAGAAGAGCGGTTATCTATAGGATAAACGGGCTTAGCTTTAGGGAGTTTTTAGAGTTTAAGAGAGATATTTCATTGGGTAGCTACTCTTTAGAGGAGATTTTAAAGAACCACCCGCAAATAGCCTTTGATATCGTTCAAAAGATCAAGCCGTTTGAGTATTGGGACGAGTATCTAAAGTTCGGATACTATCCCTTTTACTTTGAAAATCCCAACGGATACAAGATAAAGCTAAATGAGACGGTCAATAGGGTCATAGAGGTGGATATCCCGTCAATCTTTAAGATCAAGTACGAATATATTATCAATCTCAAAAAGCTTGTTACCCTCATCTGCAACTCTGAACCCTTTAAGCTCAATATCAAAGAGCTAAGTGCAAAAATAGCGATAGATAGAGACACTCTCTATCTCTATTTCGACTATCTGCATAAAGGCAAAGTGCTAAATGTCATAAGAGCGAAAGCAAAAGGGGGCAATATCTTCTCAAAGCCGGATAAAGTCTATCTAAATAACCCTAACCTAAACTATAGCTACTGCAGTGAAGCTTCAATCGGCACTATCCGGGAGACAACCTTTGCAACACTTCTTAGCAGTTCCTATGATGTGCGAGTACCCAAAAGGGGTGATTTTTTGGTAGATGATAGATTTGTTTTTGAGATAGGGGGTAAAAACAAAAGTTTTAATCAGATCAAAGATATACCTGACTCTTTTGTAGTTGCTGACGATATAGAGGTTGGATACGGTAGTAAAATACCGCTTTGGTTGTTTGGTTTTTTGTACTAAACGATCAAAACATATAGTTCACAAACACCCTCGTATTACGATACTTCGTATCCCCTATCTCATCATCCTCTATCACATGGATAAGTGTAAAGCTTAGCTTTTCATCTACCTCATAGCCGACAGTAATGTCGTTTTCATTTAGATGTTTGCCCAAGTTATCGGATATATCCAAATGCGAATAGCCGATATCTATCCCATCAACCCCGTATCGACTCATATCCATACCGATACCGTATCGATGAGCATCTATATCCGCTCCGACACCGTCGATCGTGGCATCTTCGCTACTTGTAAAAAAGGGACCGCCGCCAAAACCGTTAACCGCCGAGTGATCACCTACTCTGTTATACGCATAACTAAGCCCAAAGCCATACGCATCAAAGTTCACTCCTACACTCAAGCCGTATATCTTGGCACTCTTTTGGCTCTTGAACTTCTGCTTTGCTATCTGCAGACCCAACTCATACCCCACATCGCTGTACTCTCCTCCATAGATAGCTTCTGCGTAAGTCATGGTGTCAGCATCCCCCGAAAACTTCTCATCCAAGTCATAGTAGTAGGCAGAGATTCCAAGCCCCTCAACTCCCTCATAGATGATACCCGCCATTTTGAGGGCATCGCTGTTTTGGAAATCTTGAAACTTGCTAGGCTCCTCTGTATCAACTCCGCTCCATCGATCTATAAGGGATCTATAAGGCTTAGTACTAAGGTTGTATCTTTGATATCGCTATTTTTGAAAACGACTGCTTCAAAGCTATTTGGCACCATCCCTACATCGTCACTATCGGCAAAGGGTGTATCGATGATCTGCCGTCCGATGCTAAGTTCACTGTTTTGGTATCTGCCAAAGAGATAAGCTTCTCCAAGTACGGAGTATGACTTGCCGTTACCGCTAAGTAACGGTATACCGTCTATCTAGCTATCAGATATTTTGTTAGTACTAAAGAAACTTAACTTTCCACCTATGCCGTTACATTTAAAACCGACACTTCAGAGGCTAAGCTTTCCTCCTATGGCATCTTGAGTATGGCTCTTTTCTCCTTGGGTTTTATGCTTTTCGTAACCTACTCTGATATATCCATCGGTTTTGATCTCTGCACAAAGTATAGAACTTAGTACTAAGTTTAGTACTAATATTTTGTTAATTCTCATTATCTAACTTCTCTACCTCTATCTTATCCATCTCGCCGGCTCTAAGAGCTACTAATGTATTTCCCACTTGAAGCTCAACATTTGTCTTGCCGAGAGAGAAGTTTTTGACCTCAAACTCCACTTCCGGATAGATACCAAATGACTTCATCCTATGTTTTAACTCTTTTCCTGCATGAATCGTTTTGATCCTCCCTTTCTCCCCAACCTTTAGATGATATATCTTATACACCGGTAACTCCTTTTGCGATATGGTATGCGATAAAACTCAATATCCATGCCGTTGAAGTGGTAAAGATAAAGAGATAGACCAGATACTTCCATCCCCCCGCCTCTCTCGCAAACACCGCACTTGCGGCAAAACAAGGCAGGTATATCATCACAAATACGATAAAGGCAACTGCACTTGGAAAGGGAATATTTTTCTTTATCTGTATTCTTAGATCTTTACTGTTTTCATCCACTTCACCTACCGAATAGAGCACTCCAAGCGTAGAGACCACGACCTCTTTTGCCGCAAGACCCGCCTCCAGAGATACCGCCATCCTCCAATCCATCCCGAGAGGCTCAAAAAAAGGTGCCGTTATCTTCCCCGTCTGCCCCAGATAGCTATGCTCCAAGTCACTTCCTTTTGGATAGTTTGAGGCAAACCAGACAAGCATAGAAGCCACTAAGATGAAGGTTCCCGCCTTTTTGAGATAGGACTTTGCCTGTCCGTAAACCGTGTGATAGATCAGTTTAAAAGAGGGCATCCGATACTTTGGCATCTCCATCACAAAAGGCTCATCTTCGCCTTTGAAAACAAAGATATTTAACACCTTTGCGGCAAGTAGCCCCATGATCGCCCCCGCAAGGTATATCAAAAAGAGCATATTTCCGGCAACATCCGGTGCAAAAAAAGCTCCGGTAAATAGCACATATATCGGCAGCCTCGCTCCGCAACTCATAAAGCCTATGATAAAAAGAGTCAGTAGTCTATCTTTCTCATTTTTTAGCGTCCTTGCCGCCATATATGCCGGAACGGAACATCCAAAGCCCGTAACAAGGGGGATAAAGCTCTTGCCGTGAAGTCCAAACTTATGAAAAAAGCCGTCAAGCAAAAAGGCGACCCTGCTCATATATCCGGTCATTTCCAGTAATGCGATACCGATAAAGAGGATGATGATATTTGGCAAAAACATCACAACCGCTCCAACTCCGGCTATCATACCGTCAGCTACAAGATCGCCCATCTCTCCGTGACCGAATATCCCCCTCGAAGCCTCTGCAAGTTTCGTAAAAAAGGCATCTATCCAGTCCATAGGAACAGCACCGAACGTAAATGTAAGCTGAAAAAGTCCCCACATCATCAGCAAAAATATAGGAATACCGAAATATTTATTGAGCAAGATAGAGTCTATCTTTTCGGTGAGTGTTTTGCTCTTTTGCTCTTTTTTAGTACTAACTTCAAGCGCCGCACCCCTTGCAAACGCTATCCGCTCATCATCAAATATCTCATCCAAATCCTTCGTCTCATAGTGGATGTAGATATGTTCCAGCCCTTTTTGCAGTATCGGCTCAAGCTCTATCCAAAGCGGCTCTTTTCGTATGAGTGTAAAGATATCCTTATCCTCTTGAAGTAGTTTGATCGCTATGTTTCTAAGCGGTATGTCGCAGCTTGGAACTTTGCAGTCAAACTTCTTTATCTTTAGGAGTTCAACGATATTGGCTATCTCCTCCTCTATCACATCAGAGTAGATGATCTTTCCTTCGGTGTAGGGCTTTTTATAGACTTTGACTATCTCCTCTTTTAGCTCCTCTATACCTATCTGCTCCTTAGCGCTCGTCTTTATAACCGGCACACCGAGGATAGTCGAGAGTTGTTTATCATCTATCTCGATACCCTCTTTTTCTGCTTCATCGATCATATTTAGTACCACGATCATCTTTTTGCCAAGCTCCAGAAGCTCAGCTGTCAAGATGAGGTTTCTCTCTAAGTTGGTACTATCTATGACATTGATAATGAGGTCATACTCCTCTTTATGTAAAAACTCTTTTGTTACCCTCTCTTCGATAGTATAATCATTTAGCGAATAGGCTCCCGGAAGGTCGATGATATGTATCTCATAGTCACTGCAACTCTTCTCATCGCAGTAGTTAAACTCCACCTCCGTCTTATCGACCGTTACACCGCTAAAATTTCCTACTTTTAGATGAGCATCGCTTATGGCGTTTATCAGCATCGATTTACCGACATTGGGTTGTCCTGCCAATACCGCCGTTATCTTTTGCATATAAATTTCCTTATGATTTTTATCAACCAAAAATGAAAATCATTTTCAATGAGTAGAATTTTAATCCTTTCTTTCTTAAAGTTTGATTAATATTTAGTTTGATTCGCAGCTTTGTGTGGGAAAAGAGTGAAGTGTGGATAGCGCTATATTAATTACCACACTTCAGTATATTAAATTGATAAAATTTTACTCATCATCTCCAAATGTTTTTTTAAGCCCATCTATAAGTAGCTCTTTTTCTTTCTCGTCAAGTCTTGCTTCAGGATGAGCTAACAGATAAGGCTTAAGCGGCATATCACCCTCCTCCAACTCTTCAGCGGCATCTTTGCCCTCATTTTTTTTCTGATGTCCCCATGCAGAGATATTAAAATGTTCTCTTCCCTCCTTAACATCATGATAAATGAGCCATGATATTGGAGCAATGTTGCTATACCACGGCCACTTAGTCTCATGTGAGTGACAATCTCCACAGGCACGCATAAAAAGTGAGCGTGTTTGAGGTGAATCCCAGTTTGGTTCTGAAATGACAGGCGGATTGGTATGATCTTTACCATAAGGAATAAATTGAATCACAACCAAGGTCAATAGTGTAATAACTAAAAATTTTTTCATTGCTCTCTCCTCCTATAATACATTTACAATCACTATCACCTTACAGGGATAGAGATTGTAATGGGTTTGTGTTAGTATAAAGAGGGTTGATGTTGCCCCTTTTACAATTCACAGTCAA
>JALWLO010000101.1 GCA_027084135.1 Campylobacterales bacterium
AATTTAAGGAGAAGTCGTGGATCTTAATAGTTTGAAAAATTTAGTGATTCTCTATGTTGAAGATGATAAAGATGTGATGACCCAAACAAAACTCATACTTGATGATTTTGTCAAAGAGGTCTATACCGCCCAAAACGGTGAAGAGGGGCTAAAGATGGCTCTTGAGCTTTCTATAGATATCATCATCGCCGATATTAATATGCCGAAGATGAACGGTATCGAGATGCTGAAAAAGCTCAAAGAGGAGTATCAAAAAGAGATACCTTGTATCATCACGACTGCGCATACCGATACGGAGTATCTGCTGGATGCTATCAATCTCAAAGTTGACGGTTATATCATCAAACCTATCAACATCAAAGATCTTATCAATACCATCTATAAAGTGATGCTTCCTATCATCCAAAAACAGGAGATAGAGGGGTGCGCGCATGTAGTGAAATCACTGGCGGCACTTGTAGGCGGTAAGAAGATAGAGATATTAAAGTACATCATCGATAACCTAGATGAGGATAATGTGTTTCACGGCTCATACCAAGACATCATGGAAGCGCTTGATGTCTCGAAGCCTACGGTTGTCAATATGTTTAAACAGCTTATCAGTTCAGGAATCCTTGAGAAGATAAAAAATAAAATGTATAGATTTAAAAAGACTGATCTTATATCATAAAGAAAGGATAGATACCTATGAAGAAGATACTCTTAGTACTAACGCTAGTACTAACGATACTATTTGGTGCTACCGATACTAAAAAAGCGGTAAAAGAGAAAGATCCTATCGTAGTACTGGAGACAAACGAGGGTAATATCGAGCTTAAACTTTTTCCTAAGATTGCTCCAAAAGCTGTGGAGAACTTTATAGAGCTTACCAAAAAGGGATACTATAACGGCGTGACATTTCATAGAGTCATCAAGGGCTTTATGATCCAAGGCGGGGATCCGACCGGTACCGGTATGGGAGGTGAGAGCATCTGGCACAAAGAGTTTAAAAACGAGTATGCTCCCAATGTAGTTTTTGATGAACCCGGTATCTTAGCGATGGCAAATAGAGGTCCAAATACAAACGGAAGTCAATTTTTCATAACAGTCGCACCCACTCCTTGGCTAAACGGCGGTTATACGATCTTTGGTAAAGTGATCAAAGGATTTGATGTAGTTCAAAAGATAAACGCTACCAAAACGGATCGTAGAGATAGACCGCTAAAAAAGGAGTATATCAAAAAAGCGTATCTATTAAACCAAAACCCCAAGCCCTAAATCCTAGATCCTAACCTCTCTACTTCTTATCGATGATAAACGGTATCTTGAGATACATCTTATCATCTTCAAAGATCGGATTGATATGATTTTGTGTGGCTAACGACTCTATCTCCTTATCGTGCTCCTTGATCCTGTTATCACCCTTTATTTTTAAGAGAAGTATCGAGTAGCGATTATCCTCTATATAGATAGATTCGCCGATCTTGATTGTAAGTGCGATATATAACTTCTTAGAGAAGATAAAGGAGCTAAATACTTTTTGTAAAAGTTGTGAAAATCTGTTTTGATTTAAGTGGATGAGAGGAAGGTCAAAGTCTGTAAAGAGACTAAGTCCGCCGTTGTAGTGCATCTTAAACAGCTCCAAGTTTGTCTCAAGTAGGAGATTGATATCGCTTGGTACATATCCGTCGAGGGTTAAACTCTCCTGTTGCGGCATCGGTTTGTGGTATAACCAGACTGCAAGCTCCTCTTCATTTTCATAGAGCACATTGATCGCATAGAACTTGAAAGTTTTATAACTTAGCTCCATATGGGTTGTCTTTGAACCAAAAGTTTTGGGTGCATGAGAGAGAGATAGTTCATATATCTCTTTTTGAGTAGAGGGTGTGATTAAGAGTTCAGCGACACTATTGAGATACTTGATCTTTCCGTTTGAATCAAATATGATGACGGGATTGATATCCCTATCTATGAGATATTTGAAGTTAGTTGATATTGTGCTCATTTATCTTTTTCCTAAGGGTATTTCTATTTAGTTCCAATATCTTGGATAGCTTTAGTTGAGAACCGAATTTGTATAAACCGGCTTTGATAAGCGGTACTTCAAAGAGCGGTAGAAGTTTACTGTATCCTACTCCTTCATCGAGATGCTCTAAAAAGTAGTCATACAAAACTTCCTCTATATCTTTGGTCGTTAGACTCTTTTTTATCAACTCTTTATAGAGTGATATTTTAAAAGATTTAAAATTTTGTGAAAGATCAAGTTTATTATAGTCTATCTCTATCTCACCGTCGAGCATGAGTTCATCTTTGATCTTCGATGAGATCTCTCTGGCTAACTTCTTAACTTCATCTTTTCTCTCTCTAAGCGGCGGCATAAAGTAGATAAAAGCAAACTTCTCCTCTATCAACTTCATATTATCTACACTGTTTGCTATCGCTATTACACGATGGTTTTGAAAGTTTAGCGCAGCGATATTTTTGCTATATTCAAAGTTATAGATTACCACCTCTTGATGATTGGCTAGAGCCGTTTCAACTTCTGAAAACTCTTTTGCATCAACATAGACGGCATTTGGATAGATAGATCGAACCAGAGTCATTTTTCCGCTATAAGGTTCGCCTATGATGATGGAAGATACCAATAGGGGTCTGCTTAGGGATAAACCCTTTTTTATATTTTCGACACTACTCATAATAAAATTATATCATAAAATTGTACAATTTTTAATCAAAAAATAAAAGTTTTTTGTATATTACAAAGTTAGTACTAAATGTATAGTATGGAGC
>JALWLO010000102.1 GCA_027084135.1 Campylobacterales bacterium
GAAATTGAAATCCTGAAAAATCTTTTCGAAACCGAGCTTGACAAATTGTCCCGCAGTTTTGCATATAGGAAGCAATTTCGGCTTGATTGCTTTACCCATAGCATCACTCATTTCATTGGTACTACAAAAATTTAACCCAACATCAAAACCGACTTTAGAAGCTGTTTTGTCAATAAAACAGTGACCTCTGACTGAGAGATCGCTCCCTTTTGATTCGATCATTTTTGCAAATACTTCCGGATACTTTTCGTTGAAAAATTTACCCCTGTAGGAGAGTGCTAAATAGTATGTTTCTTTTTTATTTTGTTTTAACTTTTCAATATTTCTGACAATCCGATAAAGTTTTTGACAGTCGATGTTTTGGAATATTTCATCGACTTCCTTTTTCTCACCATCAGTCAAATATTTTTTCATATTGTCAAAACTCTTTTCGATCGCACTTTTTGTTCGCTTGCCTTTCTTTTTGACACCAAATAGTTTATCGCTTATAAAAATAAAGGGGAAGAGATTACCACCCGCTGTAGAGGTAACATAAAGTATGAGTCTATCTTCTAATTGACTTTTATCTTTTAATGAGTAGCTATAATCATTTATATCAATTTCCACTATTTTGTCTATCTTTTTATTATTGATTTGATTAAAATTTCTTAACAAATCCTTTTCAAAATATTTTCCATAATTGTAAAAACTCTTTACAATATCACCCATACCTCTTCACCTTTTTGACATTTTGCCGATAATAGTGTATAATAAGCTTACAAATTCCTTCGGGATCGTCGCTCCTCAGGGAGCGCAAACTTACAATAGTTCTCTTATACATTTTTTAAGCTCTTCAAATTTGTCTTTTGGGATCATACCGATTTTTTTCATT
The DNA here is from genome assembly GCA_027084135.1 of Campylobacterales bacterium. GTDB lineage: Bacteria > Campylobacterota > Campylobacteria > Campylobacterales > QNZT01 > QNZU01. The sequence goes on from JALWLO010000102.1 coordinate 872, forward strand.
AACTTTTTTATCGAATGCTCTTACTTGCGATAGTATAGCATAACTGGTCACATCATTTTTAAAAGAAAATGCAAAGTAATATTTACCGGTTTTAGGAACAGAGGTTAATGGTACACCAAGAAAAAAATCTTGATTGTATTTTTTCAAGATGACAACAGGTCTCTGAAATTTATCACCTTTCCCGTTTTGCTCATAACCGATATTCTCACCAAGTTTTGTATAAAAGATATCCCTCTCCTTGAAAAAGAGCTTTCTATGATTTCCATCAGCTTTTTTCTTAATTTCATTCCACTCATCAAATCGTTTCATTTGTTATACTTCACTTGTTCTCTTTAAAATGGTTTGTTATGTTTATTGTTATATTTCTCGCAAACAACAATCCCAAGAATATTATAGCCAATACCACGATGCTCATTTGAAAAAAATCCATAGGAAATTTCCTCCTAAATTTTTCGTATAGTATCATATAAATTTAATCTTGTCAAGTTAATTATATGAAAAATGTAAAAGACACTTGAAAATTTATTTTTTTCTGCTAAGATTACAAGTGTCTCTCGGTACTTGTAACTCCCTTTGGGATTTTAAACATTATTTGAAACATGTACGCGAGAGACAATTTAAAAGTTTATGAATCACCCCTCCTCCAAAACCTCCACAAACCCAAGCCCCTGCATCGCATGTGCTCCAAGTCCAGTATCGAGGATCAGCCTTAGCATCTCCTTATCCGCTTCTATCTCATAGATGCCGTGCCACGCTTTGATGATGGCTTTGTTGTAGTGGAAGATTCGCGGTTTTGGTTGTTGTGAGAGGAGGGTTATGCGAAGCTCTTTGTCATACTCTTTGCCGGTGAGTGCTCGGTACTTTTGCAGTGTGTTGGCATGGATGATCTCTTGAAATTTATGGCTTTTTGGTTCGAGATAGATCTTTTTGTTGGAGTTTCCATCTTTGATAGCCGCAGCGACAAATCCTTTAACTTTGCACGGGGTAGAAAGTTTCATAGACCTGTTTTGTAGAGAGATTTCAGTACTAGCGATATGTATCTCTCCAAGTTTGAGTCCATCTTTCAAGATAGCTGTTGCGATGATCTTCTCATTCTCTTTATCAAGGGCACTGTAGTTGATTTTTATCTCATTTCCCACATATATGATCTTAAAGTTCATGGACTTAAATCTTTTGCCGTTAGGGTGAGCGTATCCTTCATGCTCTTTTGGATCGAGCTGTTTATATACATACGATTGAAATAGTTTAGAGAGTACTCGGTGGATAGGGAGTTTTGCGGTGGGGAGTTTTGCCGTTACGGTAACCATCTCACTGATACATCCCCGAAAAGCTCATGATATCCTCACTCTCCTCATTTTCAAGCTCTTTGTCGATAAGAGTGGAGATGATTTTGCCGATAGCTGGAGCAAATGTGATCCCAAGCCATCCAAGTCCGGTAGCGTGGATGACATTTTTGACTCTCTTATCCCTGCCAATAAGCGGCATATCATTTGGCGTTAGCGGTCGATTTCCCGCCCATATCTTGGCATCATACATCTCAAAATCCACGGTGTATCGCTTAAAACTTCGTATGATCTTCTCTATCATCTTCGGATCGGGCGTATTATCGGCGACATTTAGCTCAAGCTTACTTGTGAGTCGTACTCTGTCTTTATAAGGTGTCATAAATGTAAATATATCGTTAAATATCGCCGCCTTTTTCGGTATTAACTCCTCCCTCATCGTAAAGGTTACGCTATGCCCCTTCGCCGGGATCATGATAAAGTCATTTCCAAGCTTTTTAGCAAGTTCAAGCTTCGCTCCGGTTGAGAGGATAAAGGTATCCGCCCTAAACTCCCTATCTTTTGCGATGAGTGCGGTTACTCTACCTCCCTCTATCTCAAAATCCTCTATCTTGGTATTTAGTACGAACTCTACCCCTCTCTTTTGTAGATAGGCTTTCATCTTTCTCATGAGAGCCACCGGATCAAGATAGCCGTTTCGCTTAAGCACCATCGCACCCGCTATGTTCTCTTTGATAAAGGGTAGATACTCTTTTGTCTCTTCAAAGCTTAGTATCTGATACTTCTCAGGATCAGTCGCTACCTTTTTTCTCGCTTCATAGCTCTCCTTTTGCGTAAAAACAAGCAAAACACCGTGATCGTTATAGTTGATATCAAGTTCCGGTATCTGGGAGATGGCTTTGTATCCGTCCATAGCAATTCTGCCGTACTTCTCAAAGAGTTCGACGGAGCGCTTTACCCTCTGCTCATTTGCATTTTTGATAAATCTATAGAGCCACCTATAAAGCATCGGGTCAAGTTGGGGGCGAATCACTAGCGGGGATTCGCCCTTTAGCATCTTTTTGAGTATCTGCGGTACTACGCCTACAGATGCCAACGGAAACTTCTCAAACGCCGAAACTGCACCGGCATTGCCGAAAGATGTGTTGTTTGTGATGTCTCCTTCGTCGATGATGGTTATTTTGTAGCCTAGATCAACAAGATTGTAAGCACATAGGAGCGAAATCGCCCCTCCTCCGACTATCGCTATCTCTTTTTTCACTATTATTTCACCTTAATGTTGTTTACTTTTATTGTAACAAAAGTTTGCTATAATGGCTAATGTTTAAGTGGTGCCGCTAAGGTTTTAGACAATAAAAATGAGGAGATAAAAGATGGATCTAAACGATATCTTAAATATGGGTGCAAATATGTTAAAAGATAAGCTTGGAGACAATGTAGATACTGACTCTTTACAAGATGCTCTAAGCGGTATTTTCGGCAATGAGGAGGGTGGCTTTGACCTAAGCAATATCCTCTCCTCACTAACCGGTGGTGATGAGGGTGAGGGAAGTAGCCTCGCTTCTATCGTCTCATCTTGGATAGGAAGCGGTGAAAATGAGTCGATCGACGGTGAAGGGTTAAAGTCTCTACTTGGAAGTGATAAGATCAGCTCTTTTGCCGAAAAGCTCGGTATCGATACGGAGACAGCGGCAAATACGCTTTCAGATGTTGTGCCAAATCTTGTAGACAAAGCGACTCCGGAGGGAGACTCTATCCTTGATCAGTTAGGTGGACTTGACGGGATTATGAACATGGCAAGCAACTTCTTCGGAAACAAATCTTAACCCAAAAAACCTCCCTACTTTGGGAGGTAGATATAAGAAAATCTACTAAAATTTAGTACTAGTTAATCAATTTACCATTTTTTACGATATACTATAGTATCTCAAAATGAGATACTATATATAATAAACAAATTGATTTGGGAGAGGATAAATATGGGATTATATGATAGAGATTATGTAAAAAAGAGTGCCAATATCGCTAATGAAACTTATAGCGATGTCGCACATGAGCAAGAAGTAAGTCGTGATCTGGCGACTTTTATCAAGCAAACCTATCAGCTCTTTGCCGGAAGCCTTTTGGTAGGTGCGGCGGGAGCCTATGTGGGTATGGGGATACCGGCTATCGCTCAGTACTACTGGGGATTTGTGATACTTGAGTTTGCATTGATATTCGGTATCGGTTTTGCGAGACAAAAGCCGGGGTTAAACCTTGCGATGCTCTTTTTGTTCGCATTGGTTTCCGGGCTTACGATGTCAGTGTTGCTTAGTCGCTTTATCAGTGCCGGAGCGGGTAGTGTTGTGGCAAATGCCTTGATACTTACAACTGTAGCGTTTGGCGGATTGTCGATGTTTGCGATGAATACCAAGAGTGATTTTACCTCTATGGGTAAATTTCTCTTTATCACGCTTATCATCGTGATCGTTGCGAGTCTGCTAAATGTCTTTTGGTTGCACAACCCTTGGATGCAAGTGGGTATAGCGGCGGTAAGTGCGATACTCTTTAGTGCATTTATCCTGTACGATACGCAAAATATCATCCAAGGAAATTACGGTCATCCGGTTGACGGTGCATTGGCGCTCTACCTTGACTTTATAAACCTATTTACTTCACTTTTACAGTTGCTAGGGATTTTTGGCAACGATGAGTAAGACAAACGGCGAGGCATCCGCTTCGCCAAAACTTCTACGACTCATAGATGCAAATCTAAACCGTTTACGAGAGGGTATCAGAGTAGTTGAGGATATCCAAAGATATATCTACGAAAACAAAAACCTAACCAAAGAGTTAAAAGAGCTACGACACCTTGCACGCATAGAGAACTACAAAGTGTACCTAAAGCATAGAGATATCATCGGTGACATATCCAAAGAGACTACAAACTCTGAAGCAAGCAGAGAAAACCTAGAATCGATCATCTTGGCAAATATCAAACGCGCTCAAGAGTCTGCCAGAGTTTTGGAAGAGAGTCTGAAACTGGTTAGTACTAAAGATGCCGAGAGATTTAAGGATATACGATATAGGCTCTATGATATAGAAAAAAGAGTGCTTTAGTACTAACCCAAAAGCTTCCTACTCCAGACAAACAGCACCTCAAACTCCAGATAATCAAGCGGATAGTTTGCGATAAGATGCTTTATCTCCTTGTAGTTTAGTTGCTTTACGCCGCCGCTCACACCGCTTGCTTTGATGTAGCGAAATTTTGAGAGATTGTCCCCAAAATAGAGCTTATACTCCTTTAACTCACTCACCACATCAAAATAGTTTTTGATAGACTCTAGTACTAACTCGCTATCCGGTACTAAGCTTTGCCTACCGGTTAGCTTGTTGATCGTTTTGAAAGTTCCGTCGCAAAATATCGCAAAAGCTACACTCTTGCCGACGCTTTTGATATGGCTTAGGGTTTGGTCAAGATCTTTTGCCCACTGAAGTGAGGAGGAGGCTACGACCAGTTCAAACTCACTTAACTGCTTATAAATCTCTATATCTTCAAAATCCCCCTCGATTATCCGTACTAAGGGGGTTTTAGGGTGGAGTTTGCACATATTTGAAGCCTTGTCAATCCCTACAAACTTCTCTATATCCCAGTCGATCAGATCATACACCGCCCCGCTACCGCATCCGAGATCGAGGATGCTTTTGGGTTTGGCTTTGATGGAGGAGATCAGTTTTTTCGCAACCCTTTTTTGGATAATGTTGTGTTTTTGGTAACTGGTTGCTCTTTTAGAAAACTCGTTTGTATGGTGATATTTGGGGCTCATTTAACATTACTTTCAACAAATTTAGATATAATCGGCAGATTATCTAGGGTATTATATCAAAAAGGTTTAAGAATATGACATCAGTTTTATTGATAGTGCAGTTTGTTTTGGCTGTATTGATAACGATCGTAGTACTACTACAAAAGAGTTCGTCCATAGGACTTGGGGCTTATAGCGGAAGCAACGAGTCGCTATTTGGTGCAAAGGGACCTGCGGGCTTTTTGGCGAAGTTGACATTTGGACTAGGGCTACTATTTGTGCTAAATACACTGGCGCTCGGCTACTTTTATAACCATGAGAAAAAGAGTACGCTTATCGATAAGCTTGATCAGAAGAGTTTAGTACCGACTCCGCCTAAAAACGCAACGCCGACCGCACCGAAAGCACCCCAAGCTTCAGCGGCACCGGCGGCACCGGAAGCTTCAAAAACATCTGCTTCACAAGGAGAGAAAAATGCCACTAAATAAGATCTATGAAAATCAAAAAGAGAGCATCAACAAAGCCATCGAAGCACTCAAAAAAGAGTTTTTAACACTTAGAAGCGGAAAGGTATCGACCTCTATCGTAGATCATATCAGGGTTGACTACTACGGTAATCCGACACCCTTAAACCAAGTGGGCTCGGTATTGGCTACCGATGCGACAACGATCACCATATCTCCATGGGAAAAGACGCTGCTGCCGGAGATAGAGAGAGCGATCCAAGAGGCAAATATCGGCGTCAATCCAAACAATGACGGCGAAGTGATCAAGCTCTTTTTCCCGCCTATGACGGTAGAGCAGAGACAAGAGAGCGCTAAGGGTGCAAAAGCGATGGGTGAGAAAGCCAAGATCGCCATAAGAAACGCCAGAAAAGAGGCGAACAACAAAGTAAAAGCACTCGAAAAAGAGAAAGAGATCACCGAAGATGAGGCAAAAAGGGCACACGACATCATCCAGAAAAATACCGACGAAGCGGTGGCTCAAGTGGATAAACTTGTCAAAGAGAAAGAAACGGAACTCCTAAAGGTATAAGGTGGATTTAGAGAAGATTTACAAAGATGCCGGCGCCCTTCTTGAGGGGCATTTTCTACTAAGTAGCGGAAATCACTCGCAATATTATCTCCAAAGTGCAAAAGTCCTCGAAGATCCAAAAACCGCCGAACTACTCGCCAAGGCTTTGGCGGATGAGATCAAAAGCTCCAACTTAGAGATAGATACGATCTGCTCTCCCGCGCTTGGTGGATTGTTAGCCGGGTATGAGTTGGCTAGAGCTCTTGGGGTGAGATTTATCTTTACCGAAAGAGTCGGCGGTGAGATGACGCTTAGACGGGGGTTTGAGGTTAGAGAAGGAGAGAAGATACTCATCTGCGAAGATATCATCACGACCGGGGGTTCAGCGCTTGAGGCGGCAAATGTCGTAGAGTCTTTCGGAGCGGATGTAGTCGGCTATGCCGCACTTGCAAATAGAGGCTTTTGCAAAAGGGTTAGTACTAACGATGAAGCAAAACCGGAGTGTAAACTGCCAAGTGATAAGCCTTTTTTTGCGCTTGGGGACTTTAACTTTGAGATCTATGAGCCGGATACTTGTCCGCTATGTAAAGAAGGAAGCGAAGCGATAAAACCCGGTAGTAGAGGAAACTAAACTCTATTCATTACCGTTACAAATCAAAAAAGTTAATCATATTTTAATATTTGCCGATATATAGTGAACAAATTTATTTGAAAAGGGAGTCGATGAAGATACTTCTAACCGGAACTGCCGGATTTATCGGGCACAACTTGGCAAAGATGCTACTTGATAGAGGCGATGAGGTAGTAGGGCTTGATAACATCAACGACTACTACGATGTGCGTCTCAAGTATGGAAGACTCGAGGATCTTGGCATAGCAAAAGATGATGTAGATTATGGCAAATTTGCCTACTCCAGTAAATATGAAAAGCATAAGTTTATCAAGCTTGATCTTGCGGATAGAGAGGGGATGGAGAAGCTCTTTAGAGAGGAGGAGTTTGATGCCGTGTGTCATCTGGCGGCACAAGCGGGAGTGAGATATTCGCTCGAAAATCCTCACACATATATCGACTCAAACATCGTCGGCTTTTTGCATATCTTAGAGGGGTGTCGTCAAAGCGGTATCAAAAACCTCTCATATGCCTCCAGTTCGTCAGTTTACGGGCTTAACAAAGCACAACCCTTTCAAACATCTCACCATACAGACCACCCGGTGAGCCTCTACGCCGCTACCAAAAAGTCAAATGAGATGATGGCGCACACTTATGCGCATCTCTACGGCATCGCCTCTACCGGGCTTAGATTTTTCACCGTATATGGACCGTGGGGCAGACCGGATATGGCGCCTATGCTCTTTACCGATGCGATACTAAACGATAGGGCGATCAAGGTGTTCAATCACGGAGATATGAGCCGAGACTTTACCTATGTGGATGATATCAGTAGAGGAGTGATGGCGGTCATCGACAATCCGGCAAAACCGAGCGAAGAGTATGACCCGCTCAACCCGAACCCAAGTATCTCATCGGCTCCGTACAAGATATATAACATCGGAAACAACGAGCCTGTGAAGCTCATGGACTTTATATCCGAGCTTGAGAAGAAGCTGGGCATCGAGGCGAAAAAGAACTTTATGGATATGCAGCCGGGAGATGTCCAAAGCACCTATGCGGATGTGAGTGATTTGATAGAAGATATGGGATATAAACCCGATACCCCTATCAGTGAGGGTGTGAGCAAGTTTGTTGATTGGTATAGAGATTTTTATAATATATAGAAACAGGAGAGTAGAATGAATATAAGCGTAGTCGGAACAGGATATGTAGGACTGGTAACGGGAACATGTTTTGCCGAGATGGGAAACAATGTGATATGTGTAGATATCGATGAGAAGAAGATCGAGGATCTCAAAAAAGGTATCATCCCTATCTATGAGCCGGGTCTGGAGAAGATGGTACTAAAAAACCACGAGCTTGGAACGCTAAACTTCACCACCGATATCAAAGAGGCACTTGATAAAACTGATATCTGCTTCATAGCGGTAGGTACGCCGATGGGTGAGGACGGAAGTGCAGACTTGCAATATGTCCTTGCCGTGGCGAAGAGTATCGGTGAAAATATGACTCACCATATGTATGTGGTAGATAAGTCAACTGTACCGGTGGGAACGGCGGACAAAGTGAGAGAGACTATCCAAAAAGCTTTGGATGAGAGAGGAAGCGACCTGACATTTGATGTGATAAGCAATCCTGAGTTCCTCAAAGAGGGTGCCGCAGTTGCGGACTTTATGAAGCCCGATCGTGTGGTTATCGGTACGGATAGCGACGAGGCGCTTGAGGTGATGAGAGAGTTGTACGCACCTTTTACCCACTCCAGAGAGAGATTTGTAACGATGGATATCCGCTCAGCCGAGATGACAAAGTATGCGGCTAACGCAATGCTTGCTACAAAGATAAGCTTTATGAATGAGATAGCAAATATCTGTGAGAGAGTGGGAGCGGATGTAAATATGGTTCGTCACGGTATCGGGAGTGATAGCCGTATCGGATACAGCTTCATCTATCCGGGCTGCGGATACGGCGGAAGCTGCTTTCCAAAAGATGTCCAAGCGCTTGCCAGAACCGCTAAAGAGCATGGTTATGAGCCAAAAATCCTCAATGCGGTAGAAGAGGTAAACTATGCACAAAAGAGAGTGATCAGCGATAAAGTAGTCAAGAGATTTGGTGAAGATCTAAGCGGTAAGACATTTGCCGTGTGGGGACTTGCATTTAAGCCGGAGACTGACGATATGAGAGAGGCAAGCTCTATAACCATCATCAATGAGCTTACAAAAAGGGGAGCGAAGATCAAAGCGTACGACCCAAAAGCCTATAAAGAGGCGCAAGAGCACTACTTAAAAGGAAATGACGCCGTAGAGTATGTGGATAGCAAATATGACGCCCTTGACGGCTCAGAAGCGATGATACTCGTAACAGAGTGGAAAGAGTTTAGAAGCCCTGATTTTGACGAGATGGCAAAAAGACTCAACAACAAAATCATCTTTGACGGAAGAAACCAATACAACAGAAAAAAGCTGGAGAAAAACGGCTGGGAGTACTATGAGATAGGGGTGGCGTAGCCTATCTCAACAGTCATAGTTTTAGCGATGTTTCACCGGTTACATACTTATGTACTAAGAGTTGTATCAAGTTTTGATACCCGATACCGAGCTCTTTTGCTTTCGACTTTATAGCTATCAAGTCTTCAACACTAAATCTTATGCTAACTTGCTTCTTCTCCTTAAGAAATTTTGAGTATTTTGCACTTTTTGCAAGTCTTTCTCTCTCTTCTTCCAAGTTTTTTACAGACTGCCACTCTCCGTTTTCTATCTCATATAGAAGCTTTTTTTCCTCATCATCTAAAATATAATCTTTCATGATATGTCCTTTTTAAACTTTTTATATAGCTTTCTGCTTGGAATGATGGATTTTAAAAAAAATTTATCCTGATCCACTACAAAAGGAACATAATAAATATACTCGTTTAATGCTACAACTAAAATCTTTTGATTTGGGTATTTTGATTTATTTGGATGCTCTTGAATATCCAAAATCTCTTTTTTTATCATCTTCTCTTCCACCATCTCAAAACTAACGCCTCGTTGGATTTGTAAGAGTTGATTTTTTTCCTCATTCCAAGTTATTAGCTTTTTCATAATGAAATTATATCTTTTTTGTAGATATGATGTCAATACATATTAGTAGAAAAATTACCGGAGGTACTGTGAGATAGGGGTGGCGTAAGAGAGACTTACACTCCCCTCATATACGCTCTACCATGCTTATAAGCCCTATAAAGACTAAGCAATAACTGAAACAGCAATATCCCAACCCCGTCAGCTACGACATCCTTATAGTCGCTGCTTCTGTAGGTGGTAAAGTACTGAAAAACCTCTATCGATATCCCAAAGATGATAAGTGCCAACATATTTCTTAGACGAGCGTTTAGAGTGGATGAGGCTCTATTTAGAAGCAGTGAGAGCGTGAAAAATGCAATGATATGGTTCAGTTTATCAGAAGATGTACCGATGTCGCTATTTGGTATAAGCGCTAGTACTAACACGATTCCGGCTGTTATGAAAAAGAGTTTTTTGTAAGTTTTTTTGCTTAGATTTAAAAACATTGTTTACCTTAGTACTAAAGTTATAGTTACTATAGCATAAAGTGAGCCAATATAGTAATTAAGAAATATATTTTACACCCCAAAAACCGGATCGCTAAAATATTTGAACCCAAAATTTGCTATAATGAAGCTAAAGCAAAATTTGGAGATATGATGCGAAAGAGCAGAAAGTTAAAACTGTACTTAAAAGAGGCTTTGTTGCATACCTCTGGAGTATCTGTTCAATGTAGTTAGTACCATAAAAGTGGGCAAATATGAGGCTTAGTAAAAAAGAGATAAAAATCAAAACAGATTTATAGAACAAGAGGCGTTAAAAGGGGTAGAGCTAAATACATAAGCTAAAATTTTGTATCGATAAAGTAGAAGTATGAGATACAATAAATACTAAAAATATTTTTTGCATATTTGAAGAAAATAGATATAATATATTGAGTCAAAAATCAAAACTGCTTGGTATAAAAAAGA
>JALWLO010000103.1 GCA_027084135.1 Campylobacterales bacterium
AACGACAGATGTTACAGGTTCAATCACACTTCCTGAGGGAACTGAGATGGTTATGCCTGGCGACAATGTAAAGATCACTGTTGAACTAATCGCACCTATCGCTCTTGAAGAGGGTACGAGGTTTGCTATCCGTGAGGGTGGTAGAACAGTTGGTGCAGGTGTTGTTTCTAAAATCATCGAATAATTAACAACATTTACTAAAGAGGTTAATGCCTCTTTAGTCTCTTATAGAAGGATTGATCTATGACTGTAAAAGTTGGATTGAAGTGTAGTGAGAGCGGTGATATCAACTACACAACTACAAAAAACAGTAAAACTATGACTGAAAAACTAGAGCTTATGAAGTATTCACCGAGACTCAAAAAGAGAACACTTCATAAAGAGGTAAAGCTCAAGTCATAAAGTTGCAAGTAAAGCAGCGGAGTAGGAGACTACTTCAAAGCTTTCAAATCTAGGGCAATAGCTCCAATTGGTAGAGCATCGGATTCCAAATCCGACGGTTGGGGGTTCGAGTCCCTCTTGCCCTGCCATCTAAGTAGGAAGAGAGATGCAAAAGTTTTTGGATTATGTAACTCAATCAAAAATTGAGTTGATGAAAGTTATATTCCCAACAAAAGAGCAGATAAGAAACGCTTTTATATCTGTATTTGTTGTGGTGGCGGTAATTTCGCTCTTTTTAGCTTTAATAGACGCGATAATGTCATTTATATTGTCGCGGTTTTTATAAGGAATAGTGATGCCTAAAGAAGAGTCAAAACATAAATGGTATGCTATACAAACACATGCCGGAAGTGAGCAGAGTGTAAAGCGAGCAATCGAAAATATCTTTGTTCAAATGGGTATCGAAGATAAGCTAAAAGAGATATTAGTACCTACTGAAGATGTGATTGAAGTAAAAAATGGTGAACAAAAGATAACTTCAAGAAGTTTGTATCCGGGCTATGTTTTTGCAAATATCGATTTAGATACCGCAACATGGCATAAGATACAATCACTTCCAAAAGTGAGTAGATTTATAGGCGAGTCAAAAAAACCTGTTCCGTTGAGTGAGAAAGATATCGCTGTGATTATTGAAAAAGCAAACAAAAAGGCTCCGCCGAAACCAAAAATATATTTTGAGGTTAATGAGAGCGTTCGTATCACCGAAGGACCTTTTGCAAACTTTACAGGAGTGGTTGAAGAGTACGATATGGTTCACGGAACACTCAAGCTCAATGTTTCCATCTTTGGAAGAAGTACTCCTGTAGAGATTTTGTATACGCAAGTTGAGAAGATCATATAAATTTTTAAAAAAGGAAAATTATGGCAAAGAAAGTAACAGGTCAAATCAAACTACATATACCTGCCGGTCAGGCGAACCCATCTCCACCTGTTGGTCCTGCGCTAGGTCAAGCCGGTGTGAATATTATGGAGTTTTGTAAAGCTTTCAATGAAAAAACAAAAGATAAAATGGGATTTAATATTCCTGTCGTTATCACTGTTTATGCTGATAGAAGTTTTACATTTACGACAAAACAGCCGCCTGCAAGTGATCTGCTAAAAAAGGCTGCTGGGATTAAAAAAGGTTCCGACAATCCACTAAAAAACAAAGTTGGAAAGTTGACCAAAGAGCAACTAATGCAAGTTGTTGAGCAAAAGATAGAGGATCTAAATACTAAAGATAAAGAGCAAGCGGCTAAGATTTTAGCGGGAAGTGCCCGAAGCATGGGTATAGAGATACTAGATTAGTCACAAGTCTTACCACAAGACTCAAAAGTGTGGAAGCAAATTAAGCGGAGAGAATAGATGTCAAAAAAAGTTTCAAAAAGATTTAAACAACTATTAGAGAAGATTGAAGATAAAGAGTATGACTTAACAGAGGCGGTTTCAAAGATAAAAGAGTTGAAATCTGCAAAATTTGATGAAACTGTTGAAATTTCACTCAAACTCAATGTCGATCCTAGACATGCTGATCAGATGGTTAGAGGCTCGGTTGTTTTGCCTGCAGGTACCGGTAAAACGGTCAGGGTTGCAGTTGTTGCAAAAGGTGCAAAACAAGATGAAGCGAAAGAGGCTGGAGCTGATTTGGTAGGTGATAACGATTTGATAGATGATATCACAGCCGGTAAGATCGACTTTGATGTCCTTATAGCGACTCCGGATATGATGGGAGTTGTCGGTAAAGTAGGTAGGATACTTGGACCAAAAGGTCTTATGCCAAATCCGAAAACCGGAACCGTTACGATGGATGTAGCGCAAGCTGTAAAAAATGCCAAGGGTGGTCAGGTTAACTTCCGTGTTGATAAGCATGGAAATGTTCTAGCCGGTGTAGGTAAAGTATCTTTCAGTGAAAATGATCTATTAGGCAATTTGAAAGCATTTATCGCAAGTGTCAATAAACAAAAACCTGCCTCAGCAAAAGGAAGGTATATCAAATCAGCCTTTTTATCTCTAACGATGAGCCCATCTGTTAAACTTAACCCAATGGAGCTTTTAGAGATAAAATAGCTAGTACTAAGCATAGTTAACTTTTAGTACTAGTACTAAAAGGGGATTTAATCTTTGGTTTAAGAAAATAGGGGTCGTATGACTTAAATAAAGAGGCAACTCCTAGCCTCTCTCCTTAAGTTTAAGGTTTGCCCTATTGATGAAACCAGAAAGGAGGAAAAATGACAAGAGATGACAAAGTTAAGATCGTCGATGAGCTCACACAAGAGTTTAGTAATGCAAATGCCATCTTAGTTTGTGATTTCAAAGGCATGTCTTGTCAAGAGCTTGAAAAAGTGAGACAGTCAGCCCTTGATTCGGGAACTAAAGTCAAAGTTTGTAAAAATACTCTTGCTTCTATCGCATTGAAAAATGCAGATATGGAAGAGATAAAGCTCTTTGATACAAATATCTTTGTTTGGGGCGAAGATCAGATTTCTGCGTGTAAAGTTGCAGATGATGCCGCATCAAATTTCAAAGATAAGTTTGTGATCAAAACAGGTCTCATTGCAGGTAAAATTGCAGATATGGCAACGATTGAAGCGTACGCTAAATTACCTAGCAGAGATGAGCTTATCGGTATGTTGCTCTCTGTTTGGACAGCTCCGGCAAGAAACTTTGCTACCGGACTTGACAATCTTAGAGCAAAAAAAGAAGAAGAGTCGGCTTAAGTTAGCCTATTTACAAATTTATAAGAGTTAAGTAAAAATTTAAGATAAAATAATTTAAAAAAGGAAGGGAAATGGCAATTACTAAAGAAGATGTTTTAGAGTTTATCTCAAATATGTCTGTGCTAGAGCTTAGTGAGCTTGTAAAAGAGTTTGAGGAGAAGTTTGGTGTTTCAGCTCAACCTACTGTTGTAGCCGGTGCTGCTGGTGGAGCCGCAGGTGGAGGAGCTTCTGAAGAGAAGACAGAGTTTGATGTAGTACTTAAAGATGCCGGTGCTAAGAAGATCAATGTCATTAAAGCGGTTAGAGCAATAACAGGTCTTGGTCTAAAAGAGGCGAAAGAGGCTGTTGAGGGTGCTCCTACAACGATCAAAGAGGGTGTTAGTAAAGAGGATGCCGAAGAGGCTAAAAAGCAGCTTGAGGAGGCTGGTGCTACTGTTGAGCTTAAGTAGTAACAAGAGAGAGTTTATCTCTCTTTTATCTTATGTTGAAGAGTATTCAATATCTGTTATAAATGACATTTGTAAGAGATGTTGGATAGATAACTTCTTTCCTAAATTTGCAAAAAACTTCTATGAGGGAAACCTATGTTAAATACACTTAAATCTGGAAATAGACTTAGAGTTGACTTCTCTAAAAATAAGAAAAATATCGAAGTACCTAATCTTTTGCAACTGCAACAAAAGAGTTATGAGCAATTTTTAGATGTAAAAAATAAAAATGCCGAACATGGAATTGAAAAGGTATTTAGATCAATATTTCCTATACATGATCCGCAAAACAGACTTACACTTGAATATGTAGAGAGTGAAGTAGGTAAGCCAAAATATACTATCAGAGAGTGTATGGATAGGGGACTTACATACTCTGTACACCTAAAGATAAAAGTGAGACTGATACTTCATGAGTTAGATGATAAAACCGGTGAAAAAATCGGTATAAAAGATATCAAAGAGCAGCATCTCTATATCAGGGATATCCCGTTAATGACCAATAGAACCTCCTTTATCATCAACGGTGTGGAGAGAGTTATCGTCAATCAGCTTCACAGAAGCCCGGGTGTTATCTTCAAAAAAGAGGAGAGTACAACCGTATCAAATAAACTACTCTATTCTGCTCAAATCATTCCTGATCGCGGTAGTTGGTTATACTTTGAATATGATGCGAAAGATACCCTTTTTGTAAGGATCAATAAAAGGAGAAAGGTTCCCGTAACGATACTCTTTAGAGCATTAGGTTATTCAAAACAGGATATTTTAAAACTCTTCTATCCGATCCAAAAAGTGAAAATCAAAAAAGATAAATTTTTGATAGCGTTCAATGAAGAGGACTTTTTAGAAAAGGTGGAGTTTGATCTTAAAGATGAAAAGGGAGAACTCATCATTTCTGCCGGCAAGAGGCTCACTGCCAGAAAAGCAAAGAAACTGAAAGAGGAGGGGCTTAAATATATCGAATACCCTGCAGATGTCTTGATGGATAGATATATCGCTTCTCCTATTATAGACCAAGAGAGCGGTGAAGTCATCTTTGAGACATTGACAAAGCTGGATGAGACTAAGCTTACAAAACTGATAGAGATGGGTTACAAAGAGATCGAGATCGCAAATGATCTCGCTCCTGATAGCGATGACGGTATCATTAACTCATTTATCGCTGATCAAGAGACATTAAAAGCATTAAAAGCTACAGAGGAGATAGAGGATGAGAATGATCTCTCCGCTATCAGACTCTATAAGGTGATGAGACCGGGTGAGCCAGTAACCAAAGAGGCGGCAGTTGCATTTGTCCATGATCTTTTCTTTAATCCTGAGAGATATGACTTGACCCGTGTCGGTAGAATGAAGATGAACCATAAGCTCGATATGGATGTACCGGGGTATATCACGATACTAACCGCAAACGATATCATCTCAACTGTTCAATATCTAATAAAAGTCAAAAACGGTAAGGGTAGAATCGATGATAGAGACCATTTAGGTAATAGAAGGATCAGGGCTATCGGTGAGTTGCTATCGGGTGAGCTACACGCAGGTTTGGTAAAGATGCAAAAATCTATCAAAGATAAGTTTACAACCTTGAGCGGTTCACTAGATGAGTTGATGCCTCATGATTTGATCAATTCAAAAATGATTACCAACACCATCATCGAGTTCTTTACCGGCGGACAACTCTCACAATTTATGGATCAGACAAATCCACTCAGTGAAGTGACGCATAAAAGAAGATTATCTGCACTTGGAGAGGGCGGTCTTGTAAAAGAGAGAGCCGGATTTGAGGTGAGGGATGTACACCCGACTCACTACGGTCGTATCTGTCCTGTTGAGACACCTGAGGGTCAAAATATCGGTCTGATCAATACCCTTGCAAGCTATGCAAAGGTAAATGATCTAGGATTTATTGAAGCGCCGTACAAAGTGGTTAAAAATGCCAAAGTGACTGATGAGATAGTTTACCTAACTGCTACCCAAGAAGAGGGTAAAGTGATGGCTCCGGGATCGGTTAAATTGGATGAAGAGGGCAATATCGTAGATGATCTGGTAGAAGCGAGAATCGACGGAGAGATTAAGCTCATCGAAAAGGATAAGGTGGACTACTACGATCTCTCTTCTGGAATGATTATGGGTATTGCGGCAAGTTTGATTCCATTCTTGGAGCATGATGATGCCAACAGGGCGCTTATGGGTTCAAACATGCAGCGACAAGCGGTACCGCTGTTAAGATCTGAAGCACCTTTTGTGGGAACGGGAGCGGAAAAGGTAGTTGCTAGAGATACTTGGGAAGCGATCAAAGCTAAAAGAGGCGGCGTTGTTGAAAAGGTTGATAGTAAAAATATCTATATCCTCGGTGAAGATGAAAACGGGGCATTTATCGATCACTATTGGCTACATAAAAATCTAAGAACCAACCAAAACACAACTTTTTCACAAGTACCTATCGTCAAAAAGGGTGATGTAGTCCAAAAGGGTGAGGTTATCGCAGATGGTCCGAGTATGGATAAGGGTGAGATCTCCATAGGAAAAAATGTACTCGTAGCATTTATGCCATGGAATGGATATAACTATGAGGATGCGATTGTTGTCAATCAGAGATTGATCCAAGATGATACCTTTACATCGGTGCATATCTATGAGAAAGAGGTTGAAACCAGAGAGCTCAAAGACGGTGTCGAGGAGATCACAAAAGATCTTCCAAATATCAAAGAGGACAACCTCTTTCATCTAGATGATAGCGGTATCGTTAAAGTGGGAACCTATGTCAAACCGGGAATGATACTTGTCGGTAAAGTTTCTCCCAAAGGTGAGGTAAAACCAACACCAGAAGAGAGACTTTTAAGAGCGATATTTGGTGAAAAAGCGGGACATGTTGTCAATAAATCACTCTACTGCCCGCCGTCCATGGAGGGTGTAGTTGTAGATGTTAAAATCTTTACGAAAAAGGGTTATGACAAAGATCCTAGAGCGGTTGAAGCGTATGAGAAAGAGAAAGAGGTACTCGATAGAAACCATCACGACCGACTTCTTATGATAGATCGAGAGGAGCTTTTGAGGATCAACTCTCTGTTATCTAAAACAGAACTTGCTTCAGATTGTGAAGTGGGTGGAAAAAGTTATAAAAAGGGTGAAACGATACCGAAAGAGGAGTTAGAAGGTATCAATAGATTTGCTCTCAATAGTGTTGTAAAGTGTTACCCAAAGGAGGTTCAAGAGGAGTATAATCGACTCAAAACCTATTTCCAAAACGAGAAGAAGAGACTTAGAGAGGAGCATGATGAGAAGCTCTCTATCTTAGAGAAAGATGATATCCTGCCAAGCGGTGTTGTAAAGCTTGTCAAAGTCTTTATCGCTACCAAGAGAAAGCTAAAAGTGGGTGATAAGATGGCAGGTAGACACGGTAATAAAGGTATCGTTTCAAATATCGTACCGGATGTAGATATGCCGTACCTTGAAAACGGTGAGACGGTAGATATCGTACTAAATCCGCTCGGTGTTCCTAGCAGGATGAATATCGGACAGATATTGGAAGTGCATCTTGGGCTTGCCGGTAGAAGACTCGGACAACAGCTCCAAGAGATGCTTGAGTCTAAAAAGGGAGATTGGATCAAAGAGCTAAGAGAGAAGATGATCAAGATCGCTGATGTAGCAAAATACTCAAATGCCAAAGAGTTTATATCTTCTCTCAGTGATGATGAGCTTTTGAAATATGCGAGAGATTGGAGCAAAGGTGTGAGATTTGCTACACCTATCTTTGAGGGTGTAAACGAGGAGGAGTTTAAAAAGATATTTGAACTTGCCAAGATCGATATGGATGGTAAGAGTGTCGTTTATGACGGAAGAACCGGTGAAAAGATGCATGAGAGGGTAAATGTAGGTGTGATGTATATGCTCAAACTACACCATCTGGTAGATGAGAAGGTTCACGCAAGAAGCACTGGTCCATACTCGCTTGTAACACAACAGCCGGTCGGCGGTAAGGCTCTATTTGGTGGTCAGAGATTTGGTGAGATGGAGGTGTGGGCACTTGAAGCTTATGGTGCGGCACATACGCTTAAAGAGATGCTAACGATCAAGTCGGATGATGTTGAGGGTAGGATGCAGGCATACAAAGCCATAACAAGAGGTGAAAATGTACCAAGTACCGGTATTCCTGAGACATTTTTCGTATTAACAAACGAGTTAAAAGCACTTGCACTTGATGTTGAGATATTTGTAGAGGGAGAAAAGATAGATGAAGAACTTGATACCGATAGAGATTAATGAAGAGAATCGTCCAAGAGACTTTGAAGCATTTAGACTAAAACTCGCTTCACCTGAGAGGATACTCTCTTGGAGTTACGGAGAGGTCAAAAAACCTGAAACTATAAACTATAGAACACTCAAACCGGAGAGAGACGGTCTCTTTTGTGCGAAGATTTTTGGACCGGTTAGGGATTATGAGTGTCTGTGCGGTAAATATAAGAAGATGAGATACAAAGGTATCAAGTGTGAGAAGTGTGGAGTTGAAGTCACTACAAGCAAAGTGAGAAGAAGCAGAATGGGACATATAGAGCTTGTAACTCCTGTCGCTCATATCTGGTATGTCAACTCTCTTCCAAGTCGTATAGGTACGCTTCTTGGTATCAAGATGAAAGATCTTGAGAGAGTATTGTACTATGAAGCCTATATCGTAAAAAACCCGGGTGGAGCCTATTATGACCATGAAAATACAAAGCCCGTAGGACTTTATGATGTGCTCAACGAAGAGCAGTATGTCCTACTTGAGCAAAGATTCGGTCATACCGGTTTTGAAGCCTATATGGGCGGAGAGGTTATCAGAGATATTTTGGCGGATCTTGATCTTGTTGATATTTTGCATCATATCAAAGAGGAGATGGCAACTACCAAGAGTGAAGCCAAAAAGAGAGCACTTGTCAAAAGATTAAAGGTCGTTGAGAGTTTTCTAAATAGCGGTAACAGACCGGAGTGGATGATGATAACCATACTACCGGTACTTCCACCGGATCTAAGACCGCTTGTAGCGCTAGATGGGGGTAAATTTGCCGTAAGTGATGTCAATGACCTCTATAGAAGAGTCATCAACAGAAACTCGAGACTAAAAAGATTGATGGATCTAGAAGCTCCTGAGATCATCATTAGAAACGAAAAGAGGATGTTGCAAGAGGCGGTTGATGCACTCTTTGATAACGGAAGAAGAGCAAATGCCGTAAAGGGAGCAAATAAGAGACCTCTTAAATCGTTGAGTGAGATCATCAAAGGTAAGCAGGGTAGATTTAGACAAAATCTTCTTGGTAAAAGGGTTGACTTTTCCGGTCGTAGCGTTATCGTTGTAGGACCAAATCTTAGAATGGATCAGTGTGGTCTACCGAAAACCATGGCGCTTGAGCTCTTTAAACCGCACCTTTTGGCAAAGCTTGAAGATAAGGGTTATGCGACAACGATCAAGCAAGCCAAAAGAATGATAGAGCAAAAGACCAATGAGGTCTGGGAGTGTCTTCAAGAGGTGGTTGAGAACTATCCTGTGATGCTCAACCGTGCACCGACTCTACACAAACTTTCTATTCAAGCTTTCCATCCGGTACTCATCGACGGTAAGGCGATACAGCTTCATCCGCTTGTCTGTTCTGCATTTAACGCGGACTTCGACGGTGACCAGATGGCGGTACATGTTCCGCTCTCAAGGGAGGCGATAGCGGAGTGTAAAGTGTTGATGCTCTCATCTAACAATATCTTGCTTCCGGCAAGCGGTAAAGCGATAGCAGTACCTACCCAAGATATGGTACTAGGGCTTTACTATATGACATTAGAAAAGAGCGATGCAAAAGGCTCCAACAAAATTTTTGGAAGTATCGATGAGGTAAATATTGCTCTTGATGCCGGTAGCGTGGAGCTTCATACGAAAATCAAGACGGTGATCGATGGAAGAAAGGTTGAGACTACAGTAGGTAGAGTAATACTCAAATCCTATCTTCCCGATTTCGTACCTGAAGATCTGTGGAATAGACCTCTTAAGAAGAAGGATATCGGAAATCTGGTTGACTATATCTATAAAATCGGTGATACCTATGAGACTGCTGAGATACTTGATTCACTGAAGGCACTTGGTTTCAAATACTCAACAGAAGCGGGTGTTTCGATATCTGTAGCCGACATTATTGTACCGGAAGATAAAGAGCAAATCGTCAATGAATCAAAAGCGAAAGTGATCGAAATCCAACAGCAGTTTGCGGCGGGTCTCTTAACGGAACAAGAGAGATACAATAAGATTATTGATATCTGGACAGATACCAATAATAAGCTTGCAACAAAAATGATGGAGCTTATGAGGAGAGATAAGAATGGATTTAACTCTATCTTTATGATGGCTGATAGCGGTGCAAGAGGTAGCGCGGCACAGATTAGACAGCTTGCCGGTATGAGGGGTCTTATGGCAAAACCTGACGGTAGTATTATCGAGACTCCTATTTTGTCAAACTTCCGTGAGGGGCTTAATGTACTTGAGTACTTTATCTCCACTCACGGTGCGAGAAAAGGTTTAGCCGATACCGCACTCAAAACGGCAAATGCCGGTTATTTGACAAGGAAGCTCGTTGATGTGAGTCAAAATGTCAAAGTCACCGAAGATGATTGTGGAACGCACGAAGGTATCGAAGTTACGGAGATCAATGTAAACGGTGAGCTTGTAGAGTCTCTCGAGGAGAGAATACTCGGTAGAGTACTTTCTGAAAATATCATCGATCCTATCACCAATGAGGTGCTTTATGTGGAGGGTACACTCATAACAGAAGAGGATGCTAAAAATATCAAAGAGGCCGGGATAAAATCGGTCGTTATCAGAACGCCGATAACCTGTAAAGCCAAAAAGGGTGTGTGTGCGAAATGTTACGGACTAAACCTTGGAAAAGGTAAACTTGTCAAAAAAGGTGAGGCGATAGGTATCATCTCGGCTCAATCTATCGGTGAGCCGGGAACACAGCTAACCCTTAGAACATTCCACATCGGTGGAACCGCTTCAACCGATCAGCAAGATAGACAAGTGGTAGCTAAAAAAGAGGGATTTATCAGGTATCACAATCTCAAACACTATGTCAATAGTAAAGGAGAGAGGATTATCGCAAATAGAAGAAATGCGGCGATCCTTCTTGTGGAGCCAAAAATCAAATCTCCGATTGACGGTAAGATAAAGATAGAGTACGCTCACGAAGAGGTGGTGATAAAAGTAGAAAACGCTAAAGAGAATGTAAAATTTATCTTAAGAAAAAATGACATTGCTAAGCCAAATGAGCTTTCAGGTATCAGCGGTAAGATGGAGGGTAAATTCTTCATCCCTTACGAGAGTGGTGATGAGATCCAAAAAGATGAGAGTATCGTTGAGGTTATCAAAGAGGGTTGGAATATACCAAATCGTATTCCGTTTGGTAGTCAACTGATGGTCGAAGACGGTGTACCGGTGACACAAGTAATCCAAGCCAAAGCAAACGGTGTGATCAAATTCTATAAACTTGTTGGAGACTACCTCGAGAGAATCAAAGAGATCAAAAAGGGTGAAGCCGTTAATGAAAAGGGTCTCTTTGCTGTTATCGCGGATAACGACAACAGAGAAGCGATCAGACACTATATCCCTAGAGGCTCCATAGTCATGGTGGATGATGATAGCAGGGTAGAGAGTGAGACGGTTATCGCAAAACCTGAAAAGGATGAGCAACTTGTTATCGCGAAATGGGATCCGTATGCAACGCCTATCATCGCTGAAGAGGATGGTGTGATCACATTTGAGGATATCGAGCCGGGAATCACGGTAACTGAGCAGATGGATGAGTTTAGCGGTCAAGTGAGACTGGTTGTCAATGAGTATATCCCCGCCGGTATGAAGCCTACTTTAGTACTAGCGACAAAAAGCGGTTCTATTAAGAGGTATGGTCTTGATGCGAAAACCTCTATCCTTGTCTCCAACGGGCAAGAGGTCAAGGTTGCCGACGAGTTAGCGAAAACTCCAAAAGCTCAAGCAAAATCGAAAGATATTACCGGAGGTCTTCCAAGAGTTAGTGAGTTGTTTGAGGCGAGAAAACCGAAGTCTCCGGCGCTATTGTCCGAGGTGTCTGGTAGAGTGAGATTTGGTAAGCCGCTAAGAGGTAAAGAGAGGATCATCATCGATACAAATGACGGTAGAAGTTATGAGTATTTGGTCGATAAAAATAGACAAATCCTCGTACATGAGGGAGAGTATGTTCAAGTTGGTGAAAAGCTGACCGACGGTGAGATCTCAAGTCATGACATACTTAATATCCTTGGAGAGAAGGCGCTTCACTACTATATGATTAGTGAGATCCAGCAAGTATATAGAAGTCAAGGTGTTGCGATCAGTGACAAGCATATAGAGATCATCATCTCACAAATGTTGAGACAGGTTAAGATCGTAGATAGCGGTGATACCAACTTTATCTTGGGTGATTTGGTAAGTAGAGTGAAACTTCAAGAGGAGAATAAAAGGATCATCGCGATGGGTGGCGAACCTGCTATCGCGGAATCGACACTTCTAGGCGTAACAAGAGCGGCTATCAATGCCGATAGTATCATCTCTGCCGCATCATTCCAGGAGACAACGAAAGTTCTAACTGAAGCCTCTATAGCGGGTAAAACTGACTATCTAGAGGATCTCAAAGAGAATGTAATCTTAGGTAGAATGATACCGGTTGGAACCGGTCTCTATAAAGATCAAAAGTTAAAACTAAACGCAAAAGAGTCTTAAAACTTCATCGGGTAACTTTTCCCGATGAAAACCCTTTTCTTCATTGTTTTTAAGCGATTTATAATCTCAATTTTTGTAACATTTGCCTCCTTTATGGACATTTGTCTGTAAATAAGGAAAATTTTAAAAAGGATATGAGTGTGCCTACTATCAATCAATTGGTAAGAAAAGAGAGAAAAAAGGTGATCAAAAAGTCCAAATCACCGGCACTTGTAAAATGTCCACAAAGAAGAGGAGTTTGTACTAGGGTATATACGACAACACCTAAAAAACCAAACTCAGCTCTAAGAAAAGTGGCTAAAGTAAGACTTACAAGCGGCTTTGAGGTAATTAGCTATATCGGCGGTGAAGGACATAACCTCCAAGAGCACTCTATCGTACTCGTTAGAGGCGGAAGGGTAAAAGATTTACCAGGTGTGAAGTATCACATTGTTCGTGGTGCGTTGGATACAGCCGGTGTTGCGAACAGAAAGGTTGCTAGAAGTAAATATGGTACGAAGAGACCTAAGAGTTAAGAGTTTTTAGTACTAATCCATCTTTAGGTGCTTAGTCTAGTACTAAGCTTATGCATTTAATTTACTACTGTTATGAACTTGACAGGCTCTATCATTGATCCTTAGGGGATAGAGTTTGAGTAAATTTAAATAAATTGAAGGAAGATTATGAGAAGAAGAAGAGCACCCGTAAGGGAAATACTACCAGATCCTATTTACAATTCAAAATTGGTATCAAAGTTTATAAACGGCATTATGCTTGACGGTAAAAAGAGTATCGCATCCAAGATATTCTATGATGCTATCGAGCTTATAGAGAAGAAAGTTGAAGGTGAGAAGGGTATCGATATTTTTTACAAAGCGGTAGAAAATATCAAACCTATCATGGAGGTTAAAAGTAGAAGAATAGGTGGTGCTACCTATCAAGTACCTGTTGAGGTTAGACCTGCTAGACAGCAAGCTTTGGCTATTAGATGGATCATCTCTTTTGCAAGAAAAAGAAGTGAGAGAACGATGAAAGATAGACTTGCAAACGAGCTAATCGATGCAGCCAATGAGAGAGGTGCTTCATATAAGAAGAAAGAGGATACTTACAAAATGGCAGAGGCAAATAAAGCTTTTGCACACTATAGATGGTAAAAGGTTAGAAAATGGCAAGATCACATAAATTAGAGGATTTAAGAAATATAGGGATTGCCGCTCACATTGATGCCGGTAAGACTACAACAACAGAGAGAATTCTCTTTTACACAGGTGTTGAGCACAAGATAGGTGAAGTGCATGACGGTGCCGCTACGATGGACTGGATGGAGCAGGAGCAAGAGAGGGGTATCACCATCACTTCAGCTGCTACCACCTGTACTTGGAGAGGAAAACAGATCAATATTATTGACACTCCGGGACACGTTGACTTTACGATCGAAGTTGAAAGGTCCATGAGGGTTCTTGACGGTGCTGTGAGTGTATTTTGTGCCGTTGGCGGTGTACAACCTCAGTCTGAGACTGTTTGGAGACAAAGAAATAGATATGGAGTACCTTCTATCGTATTTGTGAATAAAATGGATAGGGTCGGTGCAGACTTTTATGAGGTTGAGAGACAGATCAGAGAGAGACTCAAAGGTAACCCTGTGCCGATCCAGCTTCCTATAGGTGCGGAAGATAACTTTGAGGGAGTGATCGATCTTGTGAAGATGAAAGAGATCGTGTGGGATGCGGAAGCCGCAATGGGTAGTGCATATCACGAGCAAGAGATCAGAGATGAGTTAAGAGAGAAAGCAGAAGAGTATAGAGAAAAGATGATCGAAGAGATAAGCTCCGTTGATGGAAATGAGGAGCTTATGGAGAAGTTCCTCGAGGGTGAAGAGCTCACAAATGAGGAGATCATGGCAGGTATAAAAAAAGCCACTATCAACATGCATATCGTACCTATGACTTGCGGAACCGCTTTCAAAAACAAAGGTGTTCAGACACTGCTTGATGCGGTTGTAGACTATTTACCGGCTCCGACTGAAGTTCCTCCGATCAAAGGAACATTGATGGATGATCCTGATACGGTAGTAGAGGTCGAGTCAACGGATGATGGTCCATTTGCGGCGCTTGCGTTTAAAATCATGACTGATCCTTTTGTGGGACAACTTACCTTTATCCGTGTCTATCGAGGAAGCTTAGAGTCAGGTAGCTATGTACTAAACTCTACGAAAAATAAAAAAGAGAGAGTCGGTCGTATCATGAAGATGCATGCGATCAAGAGAGAGGAGATCAAAGAGATCTATGCCGGTGAGATTGGTGCGGTTGTCGGTCTCAAAGATACGACTACTGGTGATACACTTTGTGACCCAAGTGATAAAGTAGTACTAGAGAGGATGGATTTCCCTGATCCGGTTATCTCAGTTGCGGTCGAGCCGAAAACAAAAGCTGACCAAGAGAAGATGGGTATAGCGCTTCAAAAATTGGCTCAAGAGGATCCAAGCTTTAGAGTACATACTGATGAAGAGAGTGGTCAAACGATCATCTCCGGTATGGGTGAGCTTCACCTTGAGATCATCGTTGATAGGATGAAGAGAGAGTTTAAAGTAGAAGCGGAAGTAGGTGCTCCGCAAGTTGCATATAGAGAGACTATCAGAAGCACGGTTGAGCAAGAGTACAAATATGCTAAGCAGTCAGGCGGTAGAGGTCAATATGGTCATGTATTCTTGAAGCTAGAGCCGCTAGAGCCTGGTGAAGGGTATGAGTTTGTGGATGCGATCAAAGGTGGTGTTGTTCCAAAAGAGTATATCCCTGCGGTTGATAAAGGTGTACAAGAGGCGATGCAAGGCGGTATACTTGCAGGTTATCCGGTAGAGGATGTGAAAGTGACGCTTTATGACGGTAGCTATCATGATGTTGACTCCTCTGAGATGGCGTTTAAACTTGCCGGTTCTATGTGTTTCAAAGAGGGAGCTAAAAAGGCAAACCCTGTTATCCTTGAGCCGATGATGAAAGTTGAGGTTGAAGTACCTGAGGAGTATATGGGTGATGTGATCGGTGACCTTAATAGAAGAAGAGGTCAAGTTGAGGGCATGGATGAGAGAGGTGGAAATAAGATTGTTAACGCGTTCGTTCCTCTTGCAGAGATGTTTGGTTACTCAACTGACTTAAGAAGTGCGACACAAGGTAGAGCGACCTATACGATGGAATTTGATCACTATGATGAGGTTCCTAAAAATGTTGCTGAAGAGATCATCAAGAAGAGAAATGGTTAGGTAGTTGATATAAAGGAAGAGATAGGCTTTGCCTACTCTTCATTTATAGTTCCTGCATGATATCTTAAAAATTACTTTTTGACTCATCGTCCTCGTAGCTCAGCTGGATAGAGCACTGGATTCCTAATCCAGAGGTCACAGGTTCGAATCCTGTCGGGGACACCATTCATAAAAAGCGGGAGATGAGAAACTAAATAATATTTTTAATCAACTGTTCGGGCAGTAATCCCATCGACTCTTCTACCACTTTTGTATTGCCGTGAGGGATAAACTTATCCTCATATTCAAAGCTTGTTACCTTAACATCTAGTATCCCTTCCTCTTGCAAAAACTCTTCGATAGCACTTCCTACGCCGCCCATTTTGGCGCTATCACTAAAGATGTACCACTTTTTATACTTAGTACTAAGCGTTTTGAGAAGTTCTCTATCGAGTGGTTTGACAAACCTAAGATCCAGCAGTCCCACATCTCTATCTAAAAGTTTTTCACACTCGCAGGCTCTGCCGACACCGTTACCGTAGCCTACTAGAAGGATATCGCTTTCTCCCTCTTTGAGAAGCTGAGCTTTTCCTAGCTCAAACTCTGGACTATCGTATCGGCATCCTATAAAAGCGCCTCTTGGATACCTAAAAGAGCAGGGGGTTTTCATCTTGTAGGCAAACGCTACAGCTTGTCTCATACTCTTTTCATCTCTCGGTGCAAAGAGTGTCATATTTGGTATCGCTCTAAGGTAACTGATATCAAATGCCCCCTGATGTGTCTCTCCGTCCTCTCCTACTATTCCGGCACGATCTACCGCAAATACAACCGGTAGGTTCATGATGCAGGCATCATGTATTACTTGATCGTATGCTCTTTGTAAAAAGGTTGAGTATATCGCTACAAAGGGCTTGAACCCCTCCTTTGCCATTGCGCACATGCTAGTGACTGCATGCTGTTCAGCGATTGCTACATCCCAAAATCTCTCCGGAAACTTCTCCATCAAATCTTTGATTCCGGTACCGCTTGGCATAGCGGCGGTAACACCGACAACTTTCTCATCACTTTTTGCAATTTCCATTAAAGACTCTGAGAAGATCTTCGTTGCATTTTTTGCTCCATTTTTTGCGAGAGGCTCACCAGTTTCCAAGTTAAACTTACCGACGCCGTGCCAATGTTCATAGTAGCCTTCAGCAATCTTATACCCTTTCCCTTTGGTCGTTTGGGTATGAACGATAACAGGTTTTTTCATCTCTTTTGCAAGGGTAAAACTCTCTATAAGTGCTCGTAGATCATGACCGTCAGTAGGACCGATATACTCAAGCCCAAGCTCTTCAAAAAGTATCCCTGGGGTGATGAGCTTAAGGCTCTCATCAAATCTCTTTGCCACATAAGTCGCCCCTTCAGGAAGATGTTCGAGTATCGATTGGGCTGAGGATTTTACCTTTTGATAAAATTTACCCGCCATCACTTGGGAGAGATAGTTGCTTATCGCACCGATCGGTTTTGCTATACTCATCTCGTTATCATTGAGTATGATGACCACCGGAAGTTTGATATCTCCAAGCTCATTCATCGCTTCATAGACCATTCCGGCACTCATCGAACCGTCACCTATGAGTGCAACCGGAAGCCTATCTTCCCCTTTGAGTTTGATAGCCTTTGCCGCGCCTGTGGCTAAAGAGATAGAGGTGGAACTATGACCCGCAACAAAGTAGTCATAAGGTGATTCACTCGGTTTGGTATATCCGCTTATGCCGCCAAATTGTCTTAAAGTATCAAATTTGTCCCATCTATCAGTTAGAAGTTTATGTGCATAAGCTTGGTGACTGACATCGAAAATAAACGGATCCTTATTGACATCAAACACATAGTGCATCGCTACGATAAGTTCTACTACTCCTAGCGTGGAGCTTAAGTGTCCCCCATTTTTACTTACGGTTTCTAAAATCTTTTGACGAATTTTTTGGCATAGATCATGTAACTCCTCTATCGAGTAAGACTTTATATCCATATTCCCCTCTTTAAGCCTCTTTTTTTATCAGCTCTATCACCTTTTGTACTCTTGTTTGGATAGTAGCATCAAAATTTTCTATGTTACTAAGTATAATAATTCCACCTTTATTTACGGCATCATCAGCAACGATTTTTATCTTTTTTATCTCTTTGAGTCTCTCTTTAAGATAGATAGCATCTATCGGGTTTGCCTTGATGATGATATAGGTGGCATCTTTGATCTTGAGAAGAAACTCTTTTGTCAGATTGAAGGCTATCTCTTTCGATCTATCTTCAAGCTCACATTTGATTACTTTTTGGGCGATTGATATTGCAAGTTCTATCAACTCATCTTTGATCATCTCTAAAGAGCTCTTTTGATTGAGTATTGTCTCATCTAGCTTTGTGATTGAGTTGATGAGTTGCGTTTTGAATGATTCGATCTCATGAGAAGCCTCCTCTTGAAGCTCTTTCGTGGCATCCTCTCTTCCTTTTTGATAAGCCGACTCCTTCTCTTGCTCCACTTTTTCATCGAAATTTTTTTCAAGTTCTTCCAGTTTCATTTGGAGGGTGAGGTTCTCTTCTGTGAGCTTCTCTATCCTCTTGAGAAGTTCATCAACACTCTCTTGAGGATCACTCTTGTTATCGTTAGTACTAGAGACTGTTTCATGGCTGTTATCTCTCTCTTCAAAAGATTTTGGTTCATACTTTTGATGAGAATTGCTTTTAAACACTTTAAAGCTAAATCGCTCTATCTTATGTTCATTTGTTTGTGTATTGTCTATCACCCTTGCCATACTATTCTATTACCTCATCTGAATCACCAAGTTGAATGATACCTTTATCGGCTAGTTTTGTCACCTCTTCAACGACTTGTCTTTGAGCTTCCTCGACATCTTTTACCTTAACAGGACCCAAAAACTGCATCTCTTCCACAAATGCTTCGGCAGCTCTGGAGGACATATTGCTGGTAAATTTCTCTACTAGTGCCTCACTTGCACCTTTAAGGGCGACCATAAGATTGTTTTTATCAAGTACTTTGAGAATCTCTCTAATCGCATTTTTATCAAGTGTCTCAATATCTTCAAATGTAAACATCAGCTCTTTGATGGAGTTTGCAAGTTCAGCATCCGCTTTTTCAACCAACTCAAGTGTCGTTTTGGATGCGGATGCACCAAGTTTATTGAGCATCTCAGCGACTGATCTTGGACCACCCACTTCAACTTTGTAGGTAGTAAGAGACTCTAGTTTGCTCTCAAGTATGGCTGATACTTTTTTGATGATAGCCGGTGAGATATCTCCGAGATTTGCCATTCGTATCGTTACATCAGCTTTGAGATCATCTTCAAAAAAGGATAGTGTTTCAGCAGCTTGACTAGGTGACATATGTGCCAATATCAGTGCGATTGTTTGAGGATGTTCGGTAGAGATAAAGTCCGCTAGCTGTTCAGGTTTTACTTTTGCCAAAAACTTAAAGCTTTGTGCATCGCCTATCTCTTTTGTCAGTTTTGCCAAGATCGCGTTTGCCGTATCTACCCCGAAAGTTTTAAAGAGCACCTCTTTGGCATACTCCAAACCACCTGTAGTAAGATATTTATTGGTTTTTAGCAGTGTATTGAACTCTTCAAGTATCGCTGATGCGATAGGTCGTTCCACCTGTTTTACTAGGGCGATTTCGGTAGAAATTTGCGTGACAAGATTGACATCAAGATTTGCGAAGACTCTAGCAGTAGTATCTTCTCCTAGTTGCATTAAAAGTATCGCTATCTTTTGTGGCATAGAGAGGCTTTCATATACCTCTTGCTGCTCAGGAGTTAACTTGGTAGTAAGCGCTTCCATATGTTATACCCCTTTCTCGTTTTTTAGTATCGTCTCTATCAGTTTTGCCAACTCTTCAGGTGCTTCATTGATATCCACTCTCATATTGTCAAGCAGGATATTGTGTTTGAGTGTCTCCTCATCCATCTCCTCATCAAGTCCCAGCTCTTTTTCTAACTTTTTCTTGATCTCATTATATTTTTGAAGCGTCTCTTGGTTCTCATCCTCACTCTCTTCGAGAATCTCCTCTTCAAGCTCCTCTTCCTCTTCAGGCTTATACTCTTCGAGCATCTTTTGACTAAATGGTGAAATCACTTTTTTATAGAAGACAAAGAGGAGTAGTCCGGCTATGAGATATTTTATAATCGGAAGAAGCGGATTGATATACTTTGCACTCTTTTGTGCGATATTCTCCTCTTTTTTATCTGAAAGAGACTCTTTAAAGGGTAGATTGGTTACCGTTACCTCATCTCCCCTTTTTTGATTGAAACCGATTGCTCGTTTGACAACTTTATCGATCGACGCTAACTCCTCTTTGCTTAGCTTTTTATAGACAACATTTTTGGGATCTTTTGGGTCAGCCTCATACTTTCCATCGACAACGACGGCTGCGGTGATTCTCTTTAGCGTTGCAAACTCCCCTTTGATATTTGTTACTTTTTTAGATATCTCATAGTTGGTGGTCGTACTACTCTTTTCATACTTTTCCCCGCTTCTTTTATTAGAGCCGAGCGGTTTGGTTGGAGAGATATTGCTGATAGCTCCCGGAACTCCTCCCGCTTCATTCTGTTTTGAAGCTCCCTCTCTTTTTTCTTCTACACTTTGCTCACTTCTGACAACTGATTCTGGATCATAGTACTCATCAACGATAGATTTTTGTTTGAAGTCAAAGTCTGCGGTCACTTTTGCCACCAGATGTTTTTTCCCTCCGACAATCGGTGCTAAGATGTTTTCGATCTTTTTTTCAAGTGCCTTTTCAAACTTTTTCTTATACTCTATCTGACTGGCTACAATTTTGGGACTATATCCGTTGCTTGACTCTGCGTCTAGCGGCTCTCCATCTTGATCGACTATCTTTACATTTTGAGGTGTAAGCTTCGGTACAGCCGCAGCTATGAGGTTTTTGATACCGTTTATTTGACTAGGATCGAGTCTATAGGAGGCTTTAACTTTGATGAGTACCGATGCGCTCGGTTTGGTCTGTTCTTCTACGAAAACGCTCTCCTTGGGTAGTGCTATATGGATTGTGGCATCTTCTATGGGAGTGAGGGCTTGGATCGTCTTAGCAAGCTCTCCCTCTAGTGCTCTTAGATACTTGATATTTTGGGCAAAGTCTGTTTCACCGAAATTTTGTTTATCAAAGAGTTCAAAACCTATTTTGCCACTTTTGGGGATTCCTTTTGAAGCGATGGTAATTCTCTCTTTATAGACACTCTCTTTAGGCACTCTTATCGTTGAGTCATTGACAATTTTATAGGGAACATTGTCACTTTCTAGCTGTTGTATGACCAGTGCGGAATCAGCCGGAGAGAGATTGTCAAAAAGTGTGGCATAACTGTCGTTTTGATTTTTTGAGTTGGTATAGAGTACTAAAAAGACGATAAACCCGATCACAGCAAAGGTAGAGAGAGCGATAATTGTTTTTTGTTTTTTATTAAGTTTGGTAAAGAGCTCCGTTATCTGAGATATTAAAGTTTTAAAATCCATACTCTACCTATAAAGTTATATGTTCTTTTGTAACTCCTCCAAACATCTGCTATTTTGTCTTGGAGTTCCTATGGTGATACGAATACCGTTTAAGCCGTAGCTCGTTAAATCTCTAACTATTATACCCTTTTTTAATAAGATTTGGGCAATCTTTTTGGATGACTTTGACTTATCAAAAATTAAAGTAATAAAATTTGTATAACTTTTTATAAAAGATATTTTATTTTCTTGTGCAAAATTTTCGTATCTTTCCATCTCTTTGAAGTTGTTTTGGAGTGTCATTTGGATAAAGGCGTCATCCTCTAATGCAGCCGTTGCGGCTTTGAGGGAGAGTGAAGTGACATTAAAAGGCGGTCTCATTTTATACAGCGCTTCGAGTATCTCTTGCTGTGCGATACCATATCCCACTCTCATGCCGCCAAGTCCATAGGATTTGGAGAAAGTACCGAGATATAGGGTATTGGGAAAGCGCTCTATCAATGTTTTTGGCTCTATCTTCATTTGTGCATCTTTGTAGGCGGCAAAATCTTGATATGCTCCGTCGATCACCACCAGTGTCTCTTCTGAAATCTCTTCCAAAAAGGCAAAGACCTCCTCTTTTGGCAGGCACTCTCCCAGAGGGTTGTTTGGTAGGCATAAAAAGATGATATCTATGTCTCGATGTTGCTGATAAAGTTCCAAAAACTCCTCTAACTTATGCTCGTCAGAAGCGGTTTTAAGCACGGTAGCTCCCACCTGTTTCGCATAGATATCATACATCGCAAAGGTGGTTTTCGCGGTGAGTATTTTCATATTTGGATGCGCTTTGGCGTTAATGGCAAAAAAGATGACTTGATCACTTCCCGCACCGATGATAAAGTGTTGCTTCTCTAGTTCAAAGTGCTTTGCCAAAGCCTCCTTTAACTCACTCATACTGTCATCCGGATACATAAAGACTTTGTCGGCATACGCTTTTATCGCCTCAACGGCTTTCAAAGAAGCACCGAAAGGATTTTCATTTGATGCTAGCTTTACGATATCTTTTGGCTCTATTCCAAACTCTCTCACGACAAGTTCTATCGGCTTTCCGCCCTCATACACGGTCAAGTTTTCCAAGTTTGGATTAAAATTCACCCTCATCCCCTTTTACATAACTTCCAAGCCACTTGATGTTGTTTGGATACTTTTTAAAGACATTTTGAACATTCTCATCATCTATATGCCCCTCAAAATCGATATAAAAGAGGGATTTGAAATCTTTTGACTTTCTTGGTCTCGACTCTATTTTTGTCAAGTTGATACCGTTATCTTCAAAACTTTTGAGAAATTCTAGTAGTGATCCCGGCTTATCATCGGTATATGCCATGATGGATGTTTTGTCATTTAAGCTTTTTTGATTTTTAAAGTCACTGATGATAAAGAAGCGCGTTTTGTTGGCTAGATTGTCCTCTATCTTCTCAAAGTGTATAGGAAGCCCGTACATCTTTGCCGCGATATGCGAACAGATAGCGGCAGCATTTGGAGTCTCTTTCGCTCTTTTGGCTGCTGCTGCCGTTGACCTGGTAGGGATAAACTCCACATCCAGTAGCATATGCTCCTCTAAAAACGCTTTGCATTGATTGTAGGCTTGAGGGTGTGAAAAGATCACTTTGATCTCTTTAAGATTTTCTTGAAGCGTGGCAAAGGAGTGGTGGATATCCATATACATCTCAGCAATGATCAGCGAATTGTAGTTATTTAAGGCATCAAGCGTAGCACCGACCGCACCTTCGGTATTGTTCTCTATCGGTACGACACCATACTTTGCCTCTTTGTTTTCAAGTACTTTAAAGACAGCCTCTATAGAGTTGAGGGGAATATAGCTTGAAAGGGCACCAAATCTACTCTCGGCGGCTTGATGGGTAAAGCTCCCCTCGGGTCCTAGATAAGCGATCTTTTCCGGAAGTTCCAGATTTCTACTCACGGCAAATATCTCTAGAAATATCGCCTCTATCGCCTCTTTGGTGAGTGCTCCCTTGCTCTGTTTCGCAAGTCTCTCGATGATCTCTCTCTCTCTCTCGGGACGATAGATACTCGAGCCGTCACTCTGTTTTAGGATACCGACCTGTTTGACATACTCCATCCTCTCATTCAAGAGTTCAAGAAGCTTGTCATCTACTCTATTTATCTCTTTTCTTAAGGCTTCTAAATCCACAGCTACTCCTCCAAGAGATCTATCTCATTTGCTATCATATCCTCAAAAGTATCTCTTCTTCTTATCAATCTATCATTTCCGTTTTCTATGGCAACTTCCGCAACTCTTGCCCTCGTGTTGTAGTTGCTACTCATAGTAAATCCGTAAGCGCCGGCACTTTTGATAATGATAAGATCATCATGTTTTGTAGGGGGAAAAGCGATATCTTTGGCAAAAAAGTCACCGCTCTCACAAACCGGTCCGACGATCGAAGCTTGTGTAGCCTCTCCTCTAGCTTCAGAGAGTAGCTCTATCTTATGGTATGCGTTGTAGAGAGAGGGGCGGATGAGATCATTCATTGCTCCATCAACGATCACAAATCGCTTATCTGTGTTTATCTTTTCATAAAGGACCTTTGTTAAAAAGACTCCGCTGTTTCCGACGATGAATCTTCCCGGTTCACACATGATAGTCAGATCGAGTCCGCTTAGCGTACCAAGTATGGCTTGGGCATAATCGTAAGGTTCAATCAATTTTTCACCGTTATAATCGATACCCAGCCCACCGCCGACATCGAAGAATTTGATATCGATATCAAGGGCTTTTAGGGCTCTAACGAGGTTAGCCACCTTTGTACTAGCCTCTTTGATAGGATCAAGTTTCGTGAGTTGAGATCCGATATGAAAGTGTATCCCTATAGGCTCCAAATGGTCGGAATTTTTCGCTTTGATATAGATCCTCTTTGCGCTATCTTCATCGACTCCAAACTTATTAGCGTGGAGTCCGGTTGAGATATAGGGATGCGTTTTGGGGTCGATGTTAGGATTGACTCTTACACTGATTCTAGCTTTAGTACTAAGCTCTTTGGCAATCTCTTCAACCCTGTCAAGCTCCGCTTCACTCTCGACATTGATCATCAATATATCAAGTTTGATCGCTTCTCTGATCTCATCATCACTTTTACCTACACCGGAAAAGATGATCTTATAGGGTTTTGCACCGCAAATCAAAGCCCTTTTTACCTCGCCGATGGATACGCAGTCACAGCCTGCACCCTCATTGACCAATGTTTTGATAACGCTCAAATTTGAGTTTGCCTTTATAGCATAGCAGATGAGGGACTTTCTGCCTCTAAAAGCCTCTTTGAGTCTATTGTATTGTGTTTTGATGTGATCAAAGTCATAGATATATAAAGGTGTTCCATATTTTTGCGCCAGATATCGATAATCTACCATAAAATGCCCCATATTTTAAATAGGATATTTTATCTTAATTCGGCTTTAGATTTATCTATTTTTACAGACGAGGTAGAGAGAGATGAGAAATAGGATAAATATCGGAAGAGCGATACCAAGATAGGGGGATAGTGCTCCATTTAGTGAAATTTTTGAGAGAGAGAACATCACGCCCCAAAGGAGAAGGATTGACAATATGTAGGCGCTATTGATGAGTGTGAGGTTTTTGCCTCTTCTTTGTGCCGGTAGAGGATAAAAGAGTGCAAGCATTACGATAGGGACAAATAGAGGAAAGAGTATCATATAAAAGAGTGTTGCTCTAATTTTATCACTATTAAGGGATTGTGACTCTAGAAAGTTGATGGCATTGATTGACTCTTTGATGGTGAGTTTTCCTTTGCCTTTAAATAGGCTATTGACGATATGGGGTTCAAAACCGGATAATGCCGACATAGTTGTATGATTTGATTTTACGATCTTTTTGTTATTTTGCCCTATCAATTGGATATCAATCACATCTTTTAAATTCCATCTATTTGTACTAAAGCTTCCTTTTTTTGCGTGAATGATCTCTTGGAGATCCTTCTCTTTGATCTTAAATATTTTAATCCCTGTTGCTGTTTTATCGATAGGGTTTAACTCTTTGATATAGATATAGCTGTGATCGGATTTCAAGAAGAGTCCGTGAGTATTGTCTGTTACAACCCCATGTTTTTTTATATTGTCAGCAATTTCAGCTGAACGTACAAAGTTAGTGTTTTGTAGAGATATATAGCCTAGGATGATAAAAAGTGATAAAAAGAATATCGGTTTGATCACATCGCTCTTTGATGTCCCCACGGAATAGAGAGCGACAAGTTGATTGCTTTTTATCAGCTTCATCATCGTACTAACCATCGCAAAAAGAAGAGACAAGGGTAGGGTGAAGTTGATAAAGTTTAAAAAGATATTTGTAGTATAGAGTATTTGTAGGTTTGCAGAGTCCGGGAGATGTTTGAAATTTTGCATAAGATCGATTCCGGTGAAAAATATCTCAAGGGATAAAAAGATAACAAGAAAACTTTTTACATAGTTTTTGAGTATCAGTTGTTGGTATAGCTTCATCTACATATACTCTTTTTAGTACTAAAGTGATTTTTGAGTGTATCGATATCCATCTCTTTGGAGGCTAGGGCGATTTTACTAGTGTACTCTATGATATCGGGTAAACACTTCTCTTGAGTCTCATCGAAATCACTCAACACATAACTTGTCACTTGGGACTTTATTTTCGGTCTGCCTATGCCGACTCTTACTCTCTCATACCCGTTTCCTATCTGTGTATCGATAGATTTCAATCCGTTATGACCGCCGCTACTGCCGCCAAGTTTGAGTCGTATAGAGCCAAACTCCAGATCCAAATCATCATGTATAACAATCACTCTATCTATTTTATAGAAATGTTTAACTTTTTGTACACTCTCACCTGAGAGATTCATAAAAGTAAGCGGTTTTAGAAGTAAAAAGTCGGAACTTTTGTAAAGCTCACCTTGAAAAGCGCTTTTTGAGATATTTTGAGCATGGAGTTGATCGACGAGTTTGTCGATAACCATAAAGCCGATGTTGTGTCTATTTTTCTCATATTTTGGACCGGGATTTCCCAGTCCTACAAGAAGTATCATAAAGCTATTTTGCTTTGATCACACCGACAACAGAGACTCTATCGGCATCCATCAGTGTTACACCCTCCGGAGCTTCGATATCTCTTATAAGTATAGAATCACCTACATCGAGTTTTGATACATCTAGTGTAAATGCATCCGGTAGATCTTCCGCTTTTGCTTTTACAAGAAGTCTCTTTTTAGAGAATATAAGAACACCTTTGTTTTTCAAACCGATAGGGGTACCTACAGTTTTTACCGGTACGAGATATTTGGATAAAACACCTTTACTCGCAACCCTCAAATCAACATGAAGTATCTCATTTGTAACGGGATCTCTTTGGTAGTCTTGAATCACAACCGGTAGCGTTATATCTCCCACTTTTACATCAAATATAAGTTTCTCTTTTCTTCTAATATACTTGATAAATTCATTTGATTTAAAAGCCGCATTGATATTCTCTACACCCTTACCGTAGATATTGGCAAGTAGATAACCATCTCGTCTCAAAGCTTTAGCTGCTTTTTTACCGATACTCTCTCTAACTATACCTTCTAACATTTTTAGTCCTTTTTGTAATTTAAGCCGGCAATTTTACAAAAAAGTAACTAAAAAAGAGATTAATCCTCATCTAGCTTTAGATCGATCTTGCTCGCCTCAATATCTTCGACTCCATGTTTGATAGAGTTAAGTTCGTCAAGTTTCATGTTGATATCACTTCTATTGGTAGCATTGAGTATCGCCTCCTCTTTGGTGATTCTTCCCTGAGCATAGAGATCAACAAGTGCTTGGTCAAATGTCTGCATCCCGTAGATATCTTTACCCTCTTCGATAGCTTGGGTAATTTCAGCATCTCTGCTATCAGCGATAAGTGACTCGATCCTTGCATTTCTTAGAAGTATCTCTATAGCGGCAGTCCTTTTTCCATCGACCGTTTTTACCAGTCTTTGAGAGAGAACTCCTTGAAGGGTTGCGGCAAGCGACATTCGTATCTTGTTTTGCTCATTTCCGGGGAACATACCGATGATCCTATTGATCGTATCTTTGGCATCGACGGTATGAAGGGTAGAGAGGACTAAGTGACCCGTTTCAGCAGCGTGCATAGCCGTCTCTATCGTCTCCATATCCCTCATCTCACCGACGAGGATCACATCGGGATCCTCCCTCAGTGCCGCTCTTAGTGCAGTAGAGAAGTCAAGTGCATCCTGACCGATAGCTCTTTGGTTGATGAGGGAGTTCATATCTTTATAGACGAACTCTACCGGATCTTCGATCGTAATGATATGTTTTCTTTGATGTTTATTGATGTGATTGATGATAGAGGCTAGCGTTGTTGATTTACCGCTTCCTGTAGGTCCGGTTACGAGTACTAACCCTCGTTTGAGATCAGTAAGTTTATGGATCGATTTTGGAAGTTTGAGATCTTCCATCGTAGGAATATCTACCGGAATCACTCTAAAAACGCCTGAAACGCCGTCAGACTGGAAAAACATATTTCCCCTAAATCTAAACTTCTCATTGAGTTTATAGGTAAAATCGATACTCTTTTTCTCAACTAACTCTTTAAATCTACCCTTTAATACCTCTTTTGCCAGTTGCAAACCGTCTTGGTAACTCAGTATCTCATCAGAGAGGGGGATCATTTCACCGTGGATTCTACCTCTATATTTGGAGCCGCTTTTGATATGAAGGTCGCTTCCTCCATGCTCAATCAGACCGGAGAGATAGAGTTTAAGCTTTTTATCCATCTTAAACTCTAAGTTTCTTACATCAAACTCTTTCTCCTGTTCAAGATCGACATTTTCCGGAGTTAATACTTCATCTACCATAACTATCCTTTTTCAAGTGCTTTTAATATCTCGCCAAACGCTTCTTTGAAAGCTTTAAGACCATCTTCAAGCAATTTTTTATAATTTGCTTCTATATCGACATTTGCCTCTTTTAGTTTAGTAAAAAAGTGATCTATCTCACTATCACTAGGCGGAGTTTTGAAATCTTTTGAGTCACTTTCTAAAAAAGCTTTGATCGTTTTGAGGGGTGCGGTATTGATAGCGTTTTTATAGAGAAGTTCGGTTATGTAGTATGCTTGCGGGAGGTCGTCACCCTTTACGCCAGTACTTGCAAAGAGTGCTCTTATATTTTCTACTCCACACACTTCGATCATTTTATAACATCTGCTTGCATTGATGATTCCGAGTACATTAAGGGGAAAGTTTAACGCTTTGAGGGTAGGATTTAATGCTCTGTCAATTCTACTTACAAAGATAGATATTACCGCACTTGGCATTTTTTTCCCGTTACTATTAGCGTGAAACGCCTCTAGACCTTTTTGAAATGCATCGATACACTTTTGAGTCTGCTTTGGAGAGAAGATAAGTGTTGCATTGATATGTATCCCTTTGGCAAAAAGTCTCTCCATCGCTTCATACCCTGCTTCAGTAGCCGGTATCTTTATCATGACATTCTCTTGACCTATCTCTTTGTATAACCTTTCGGCTTCCTCTACCGTAGCTGCGGCATCATCGCAAAGTGTAGGATCTACCTCTATAGATATAAAGCCGTCATCACCCTTTTCATAGAGCGGATAGAGCAAAGATGCCGCTTTTTGGATATCGCTTGTTGCTAGTTTTTCATAGATCTCTTTAGGATCCTCTCCTTTGAGTCTTTCTATATCCGATCGATAGGCGGGTGAATGTAAAAATGCCTCTTTGAAGATAGCGGGATTGCTGGTTGCACCGTTTATGACACCACTCTCTATAAGCGCTTTAAACTCACCATCCAAAAAATCTCTCTCAATATAGTCACACCATAAGCTAAATCCATCTAACCCTCTCATCAAATCTCCTTTAATATCTCTCTTAGATCTTTTTTATCAATGATAATATTTGCCTCTTTTTTGAGTATCTCTTTTGCGCAAAATGCTACCTTTTTGTCGGCATGCTTGAACATACTTCTATCATTTGCTCCATCACCCACTACGAGGGTGTGCTCTTTGTTGATATTGAGTAGTGTTTGTACTCTTTGAAGCATATCTCCCTTAGAGAAGTCAAACATCATATCGCCACCGACAAGTCCGGTAAGTACACCCTCTTTAGCGTGGAGAATATTTGAAAAGTCAGCATCATACCCCAAGATATCCTTTGCATAGCCGGTAGCGTTTCTAAAGCCGCCCGAAAAAACAATGACGACATAACCTCTCTTTTTCAGTTCGGCGATCGTCTCTTTCGCTCCCGTTATAAAGGGGAGGTTATGACATATCTCGTCAACCTTTTTTGTCTCAAGTCCTTTTAAAAGTGCGACTCTCGTGGTGAGAGACTCAAAAAAGTCAAGCTCTCCCGCCATCGCTTTAGCCGTTATAGCGGAGACCTTCTCTTCCAGTCCCAACTCCTTTGCTAAAAAATCTATCGTCTCTCCATCCATAAGAGTAGAATCAAAATCAAATACACAAAGTTTGTCCATTGATAGCCTTTTAACCCAAATTTTGCATTATCCGGCATATCATCTGCATCGGTCATTGGCAGCATGGACTTTGAAGTAAAGCCTCGACGAACCCTCCGGGTGCGCCTGCGTTTTCTTTCAATGTCCCTACTACCAAGCACCGATACATCTGATATACTTTCTAATGCAAAATTTGGGTTTAAAAATTTTGGTTATAATAACATAAAAAATATATTAGGGTATTTGATGTTTGAAGATTTTGTAGATAAACTTAAAAACGGTTCATTTCTCACGCTTGAAACTACTCCAAAACACTCTCCGACATTTAAACCTGTGGTTGATAGGATCGAAGAGCTTGGGCTGCATAAGTTGGTGGACGGTTTTTCAGTGACCGATTCGCCTCTTGCAAAGATGAGGTATAGTTCACTCTTTGCCTCTCTTCTTCTTCAAGAGAGATTTCAAAAGCCCGTTATCGCGACGATGAGTATGCGAGATAGAAATAAAATCGCTCTACAAGGGGGGCTTCTTGGGGCAAATGAGCATGATATTAGGGCTATTTTAGCGCTTACCGGAGATCCTGTTCATGGGAGTGATCAGCCAAAAACAAAGGGGGTATTCGAAGGTAACAGTACCATGCTACTTGATATGATCAAGTGCTTTAATGCGGGGATAGACTATGCCGGGAAGGCGCTTGAAGTCAAACCTAAAAAGATCTACCCATTTGCGGTTGTCAATGCATTTGCTAAAAATCCTAAAAATCTACAAAAAAAGATGAGGCTAAAGTTGGAGCACGGCGCTATGGGTATCATCACGCAGCCGGTCTATAATATTGACAATGCAAAGAGATTGCTTGAGATGTTTGATGAAGCGATCATAGAGGTAGGACGAGAGGATAATCCCCAGCTCATTTTCGGATACTTTCCTATCACCAAACTCAGAGTAGCGCAATTTTTATCATCGCATGTACCGGGTGTTTATGTTCCAAAGAAGTTGATGAATATCCTCTATGAAGCGAAAAAAGTTTCCGAGGAAGAGCAAGAGAGAGTAGGGTTTGAGTTTTCCTATCATCTTTTGCGGGAGTTGAGAGCGCTTCACCCAAAGACGCATGTGATGGCTGCGAATAATTTCAAACTAGTCAGTAAGCTTCTTAATAATAGTTAGTACTAAGAGATCTCTTAGTACTAAAAGTCTCTTTTTAGTAGCTCTTCAACCTCTAAAATCGTTATGATAGAGTCCTTTTTTTTACCGATACCGTGTATCATACCTCTCTCTTTTTTTAATGTTTCCGGAGCAGGATCAATGGCAGACTCTTTTAGTCTGATAGCTTCAGTTAGCTTGTCTATTACAAATCCTGCGATATTATTCTCTCCTCTCATCACTATATATCTCGTATCTTCACTCGCTTTTTGCGGTTGGAGGTTGAATTTTCTTCTTAGATCGATGAGGGGTATGACATTTCCCCTTAGGTTAAAGACACCAAGTACATAGTCAGGTGTTTTGGGCACTCTTGTGTACTCTATCTGTTTGATAATCTCCTGTATACTTAAAATAGGAACCGCATACTCCTCATCTCCCACATAAAATCCAACAAGTTGGATGATATTCTCTTGTACCTCCTCTTCATTGAGAGAAGATTTTGAAATTTGCTCTTTTTGTCTCTTTAATACACTACTTAGATCGCCACTCATGCCTCAACTCCTACTTTAAGATTTATATTTTTGCTCACTGTATCTATGAGATACTCCGGTGAGTATGGTTTGGTAATATACTCTGTCATGCCCACCTCTATACCTCTTAATCTATCAGACTTCGATGTTCTGGAGGTTACGGCAAGGAGTGGAAGATTTCTATATCTAGAATATTTTCTGATCTCACTTGCCAATGTGTAACCATCCATCTGTGGCATCTCTATATCAACGAGTACCGCATCAAAATTTACTTCACCGCTCTTGATGATATTGAGCGCTTCGAGACCGTTTGTCGCCTCTGTGATCGTTATACCAAGAGGCTTTAGGGCATTTTTCATGATGGATCTGTCAGTTTTGCTATCATCGACTATCAAGACATGATAGTCGCTCGGCGATGTTTTAGCAGTAGTTTTGGACTCACTCTCTTTGATAAAGTTAGCTTTGATATCTTTTGCCATATTCATAATAGCCGCAACATCGGTGATGAGGGTGACTCTACCGTCACCTCTGATGGTTGCGCCGGCAATTCCTTCTATGCCTTGGAGATAATCACCCATCGATTTAATTACGATCTCCTCTTGCCCTACAAGACCGTCAACTACAATACCGAGTTTGCTTTCAGCCAAACCTATTACAACTACATAGGTAAATTCATCATTCTCAAATACACTTTCGACTTCAAAGACATCTGATAGTCTAACAAGCGAGAGTACTTCATCTCTAAGTTTGAGTACATTTTTACCCTCTATGGTATAGATCTCGTCCATACTGATTCTTACAGTCTCTAGGACTGAAGAGAGCGGTATAGCAAAATACTCCTCTTGTGCCGAGACGAGAAGCGCTTGCATGATAGCGAGTGTGAGAGGTATTTTAAGTTTAAAGGTTGTTCCAACACCAAGTTTACTATCGATATCTATGATACCATTGAGTTTTTCGATATTTGTTTTCACAACATCCATACCGACACCTCTGCCGCTCACTCCGGTAACTTTGGCGGCAGTGGAGAAGCCTGGTCTAAATATGAGTCCATACGCCTCTTTGTCACTCATATTATCAGCCTCTTTTTCGGTGATGATACCTTTATCTAAAGCTTTCATCTTCAAAAAGTCAGGATCCATGCCGGCACCGTCATCTTGAATCTCGATGACAATTTGGTTGCCCTCGTTATAGGCTTTGAGATAAACTGTACCTTTGGCAGGTTTCCCTTTTGCAACTCTAGTTTCCGGATCCTCTATACCGTGATCACACGAGTTTCTGATCATATGCACTAACGGATCTCCCACCTCTTCGACGATCGACTTATCTAGTTCAGTCTCTTCACCTTGCATCACAAGCTCGATCTCTTTGTTAAGTTCTCTTGAGAGATCTCTCACAAGTCTTGGGAACTTATTAAAGACTTTTGAGACCGGGAGCATCCTGGTCTTCATCACCGCAATCTGCAGATCAGTAGTGACTAGAGATACGGATGAGACTACTTGGTTTAGCTCTTCTAAAAACTTCTCACCCTCATATCTCTCTTCGACATCATCATAGATTTTTAGAAGCCTATTCTTACTGAGTACTAACTCACCGATGAGGTTCATCAGATGATCAAGTCTCTTGACCTCTACTCTGATCGTCTGTTCCGGTGCTGTCGGTTTTGAGTCACTCTTTCTTTGTGCTTTTTTAGGTTCCTCTTTTTTCTCTTGCGGTTTGAGTTGTGTCGCTTGCTTAGGTTGTTTGCTTGCTTCTTTATGCTCTTTTGCTTTTTTCGACTTTTTCGCCTCTTTCTCTTTCTGTTTTTCGGCTAAAAGCCTCTCTATCTCAGCCTCCACCTCTTCCGGAGACATATTAGAGTAATCCACCTCTTCTAGGGACTCCTCTTTTGCCTCTTTACTTTTCTCTTCAGCAGTAGCGGCACTCTCCTCTATAGTTGTCTCTTGATTTTGCTCTACGCTACTTAGATCGCCGCCGTTTGAGATCACTTC
Source organism: Campylobacterales bacterium (assembly GCA_027084135.1). Lineage (GTDB taxonomy): Bacteria > Campylobacterota > Campylobacteria > Campylobacterales > QNZT01 > QNZU01. Next base: position 33,233 of record JALWLO010000103.1, read on the forward strand.
AAAACGGTTACAGATATCATCTATTTCGATGCCGCACTCCGTATCTGTACCGCTCTCTTGAATACAGCTTAAAAGGGCTTTCATCATATCGACCGACTCTAAAATCACATCCATAATCTCTGGTGTGATCTTGAGTTCATCTCTTCTGGCCTTATTGAGGACATCCTCCATGTGATGGGTTAGTCTAGTTAGAACATCGAAGTTTAAAAATGAACTTGAACCCTTCACCGTATGTGCTACCCTAAAGATAGAGTTTAACAGTTCTAAATCTTCAGGAGAGTTTTCAAGCTCTACAAGATCTTGATCCATCTGCTCTATGAGTTCATTTGCCTCTACTAAAAAGTCTTCTAAAATCTCTTGTAACTCATCCATTTTCTCTCCTTAAACGATTGTTGCGTGCAGGGATTCTCTCTTTTTGATAGCATCTGCAACCACTTTATAAAAATCCCCCGCATTAAATTTTGTCAAATAGGCATCAGCACCGGCCTCTTCCCCTCTTATATCACTAAAGTGATCTGAGATCGAGGAGTTAAATATGAGAGGGATAGATTTAAATCTCTCATCTTTTTTTACTCTGGAAGCAAAGTGGAAACCATCAATTTTTGGCATCTCAACATCAGAGATGATCACTTTCAATTCATTGCTAATGTTCTCTCCAAAAATGCTATATAACTCTTCTAACTTTTCTAAGCCCATCTCTCCATCACCGGCTTCAACTACATTGAGCCCCATCTTCTCAAGTGCATTTTTTACTAATTTTCTAGCCGTTGAACTGTCATCCAGTATTAAGGCTGTTCCTTTAAATTGTTCTATCTCACCTGTTTCAATATCTGTATCAGGTTTATAAAATCCTAGATCCTCTATGATACTTTCAAGATCAAGTATCAGAAGTACCTCATCATTCTCTATCTTTGTAACGGCGGTTATTTTTGTTCCGTCAAAGTCTTGAGAGTTTGATGTGAAGTTAGCAGGCTCGATATCACTCCATGATATTCTTCGAATTCTTCTGGCTTCATGTACGGCGAAACCTATGAGCATATTGTTAAACTCAGTAATGACAACTCTTAACTGAACATCTTTAGGGGGTGTGATATGCATCCATTTTGCCAAGTTTATGACCGGTATGACTACTCCCCTTAAGTCAAATATCCCATCTACAAAGTCAGGAGCGCCGGGAAGTTCAGTCAGTTTTGGAAGTTTGATGATCTCTCTTACTTTCGCGACATTTACTCCGTAAATCCCTTCATATACGCCGTTTTCCGTAACCCTATATAGTCTAAAATCGACAAGTTCCATCTCATTTGAGCCAACTTTCAAGGTGTTGTCTGTAGCCATTACTAACCCTTTATCATTTTCTTAAATACAACTCCTCCTTTTAGGGTTAATCGGTAATAGACACCTTCACAAGCAAATGAATCTAGCACTCTATAGCTAAAATCCTCTTGCTCATATAGATGGTCTATATGGTAATGTCCCTCACAAAGGAGATTGTATCTATTACCACTAATATCGTATATTTTAAATTTTTGTTTAGCAATATGGCTAAAATTTTCTATTTTTTTACAAATATTTTTATTTTTCTGTTTTTGTAAGATCGTTTTTGAGATGAGATTGTTGCTGAAATGATCTAATATGTTTAATATCCGTAGTATGGCACTATTTCTTATAAGTTTTACATATAGTTTATATCTAGTACTAAAGGTTTTATCTCCATGAGAGAGTGCTATTTTTTGATTGTGGTACTTTAGTACTAAGGGTTGCTTTTGATACGGTACTACCGAAATGTTTGGAAAAATTTTTTGAAGATTGAAGTCGTGATTTCCTTCGAGATAGATGATCTCTTTCTTTTGAGAGATCTTATTGATGAGGTCGATCACTTCTCTGTTTTGGGCGATAGTGTATGCCACCTCACCTACAAGGAGATCGAACATATCTCCTAAGAAAAAGAGTTGATTGCAGTTTATTGTACTGCTTGCGATATCTTGTAGAAACTCCAAAAACGCTTCACGAACCCCTTTTTGGTAGTGGGCATCGGTGATAAATATCGCATCTTCTTGAAGTCTCATGGAGTATAAGGGATAGTTGGGATACCAAGCCCCTCATCAAATCCAAACATCAAGTTTGCATTGACAACCGCTTGCGATGATGCGCCTCTAAGTAGATTGTCGATGGCGGAATTTAGGTAGAGCTTTTTACCCTCTCGTTTGGCAAAGATATCGCAAAAGTTTGTGCCGCTACAGTTTTTTACACTAACGGGATTTTCAAAAACTCTGATAAACGGAGCGTTTTGATAATAGGCTTTTAGTACTAAGAGTGGATCGATCTCCTCTTTTAGTACTAAGTAGCTGTCGACCAGCTCTCCTCTGGTTATAGGAAGTAGATGTGGAACAAAGGTGATATCAAAACTTTTTCCGCTACTCTTTTGAAGCTTTTCAGCGATTTCTGGTTCATGTCTGTGAGCCATAGGGTTGTAGGCAAAGATATTTTCGTTAATAGTTACAAAGTGGGTATTGTTGATACACTTTTTACCGGCTCCGCTTACACCGCTCTTTGCATCGATAAAGATAGGATAATTTGCATCGATATAGGGAGTAAACGGCAAAAGTGCAAGTAGGGCGGCGGTAGGGTAGCATCCGGGGTTTGCGACAAGATCGCTTCTTTTTATCTCCTCTTTATATAGCTCCGGCAATCCGTAAACCGCACTCTCTAGATGCGCTTTATCCTCATGTGGACAGTAGTGTCTCTCATAGGTTTCAAGTTCTAATCTATAATCAGCCGAGAGATCAACTACTTTGACTCCCAGATCCAATAGCTCTTTTGCAAATCCCATCGAAGCTTTGTGTGGAAGCGCTAAAAAAGCCAATTTTGCTTTTTGGGCGACCACTTTCGCATCTGCCTTCTTTACATCGAACTCTATCATAGCGGTAAGAGAGGGGTGAAGTGCGCTTACACTCTCCTCACCGCTACTTGTGGCGATATAACTAATCTTAAAGTTTGGATGGTGGATAAGGATCTTTATCAGCTCTAGTCCGGTAAAGCCGCTTGCTCCTATGATCGCTACAGGGATAGACATACTAAAACTCTATCTCTTTGTAGGTGATCGAGAGTATCTCAAACTCCCGCTCACCACCGGGTAGTTGGACTCTAACTTCATCTCCCTCTTCTTTACCCATCAAGCCTTTTGCCAATGGGGAGAGTATGGAGATGAGTCCTTTGTCGGGATTGCTCTCATAGGTTCCGACGATCGTATAGGTGCTCTCCTCTTCGGTATCTAGATCGCAGAGGGTTACGGTCGATCCGAACATTACCCGATCGTGAGGTAGTTTGGATGGATCTACCTCTTGTACATTGTCATAGAGTTCAGCCAGTTCGGCTATTCTATTTTCGATAAATCTCAGTTTCTCTCTTGCCGCATGATACTCAGCATTCTCTTTGAGATCCCCATGTCCTCTGGCGATATCTATCTCTTCAACCGTTTTGGGTCGTTGGTTTGTTTTTAGATCATGGAGCTCATCTGCGAGCTTTCTATATCCATGTGTCGTTATTGGTTGTTTTTGCATTTGCACTCCTAATTAATTCCAAAATAAAATATTGTAGCTATTATAACAAATTATGTAAATTTTTCACACTACCGTGAGAGAGGAGCTCTCTGATAGCGATCGAGTCTTTGTTGAACTTCTCTTCATCAAGCTCTATATAGGCTTTTAGGAGATTATCAACGGTTACGGTATCTTGTAATAGTTCGGTATGCATCGGTGGATTGTTAGAGAAGTGTAGAAGAAGATTGGCAAGACCTACATAGGGTAGTTTGACAAACATTTTTGCTATTTTGAAGTCTATCGGTTTGGCTTTATAGGCTAGCACAAAGGGAGTGCCGATGATCGCGGCTTCAAGTGTAGCGGTTCCCGAACAGATAAAAGCAAAGTCACTGTGGGCTAAAGTTTCGTGAGCGCTGTATGAGATGTCAAATTCACCTAGATCACCGTAGAGATCTTTGATATCGTGATACTTTAAAAAGGGTGGGACGATGATGGTTTTATTGCTCTCAAGCTCTTTTGCCAATGCTTTGAAAATCGGCATCAATCTCTTGATTTCCCCCCTTCTGCTGCCGGGCATAAATGCGATATTTTTATATGAAACGGTTGGATTTCTTCTAAGCTTTATCTCATCCAAAAGGGGATTTCCTACATAGGTGGCGTTGGTAAAATATCTATCTTCAAATGGGAAAATAGAGGCTTGAATATCACAATATCTATCAATCTTTTTCACTCTCCCCTTTTTCCAAGCCCAAACTTTGGGCAGTATGTAGTAGACGATCTTTTTATCTGGATATCTCTTTTTGATCTCTTTGGCAAGAGGCAGGTTAAAGGATGGGGCGTCTATAAGCAAAACGGTATTGCACTCTTTGGCAAGAAGCGTCATCTCTTTAAGAGCTTTTTTGGCTAGTTTGATCTTGGATATCACATCAAAAAAACCCATCACCGAAAACGCTTGCATATCGTAGATGGGAGAACCGAAGCGCTTATCAAATATACCGCTTATCTCAATATCCGGATCGAGTCTTAAAAGAGGTTCTAGATGTATATTGGCTGAGGGTTCGAGTGCCGATACAAGGAGTTTCATTCAAACAGTATCCGAAAATCGGGTTAAAAGACAAACTTAAACCCGATATAACCGGCTGAATTGAAAGTTACATCTTTCTTGTTATAGTTTGTGTCGATATTTCTATATCCGAGGTATACATCGATATTTTGGATCACCTGCATATCTGCCTCGATTCTATACTCAAGGTAGCTATCCGCATCTGAAAAAGAGAGCGGGGAGGGTGCGTAGGCAAACTTGATCCCAAGTGCGCTTTTTGGTAGATTTCCAAGATACATTCTAGCTTTTGCACTTACATATATAGGTAGAGCGATAAAATTTTCATCTAGGGCATCGTTGGAGCTAAGTATAGCTCTAAGCCCTACGCCAAACTTTAGATTTGGATAGCCGTAAGGTGAATTTTCTACATAAAATCCCGCTCCAAAGAGGTTGTCATCATCTCCGCTGATAAAATTGCCGTCAAAGTAGAAGTTTCTATACTCAAGTGAGTGGGTTTTCGTGGCAAGTGAGACTCTTCCCTCAATCTCAAGGTCACTGCTATTGATATTGAGACCAAGTGATGCTTTCTCTCCACCATGTAGTACAC